>DASWER010000410.1:0-2988 GCA_036394655.1 Burkholderiales bacterium | reverse complement strand
ATCGCCACCGCGAACGCCTTCAGGCCGAACAGCGTGCCCATGTCGGAGTGCACGTTGAAGAGCGGCGCGATCATGATGCCGGCGGCGCCGGCGAAGAGCGTGGAGAGCGCGTAGGCCGCCGTGATCGCGAGCGGCACGTTGATGCCCATCAGGCGCGCGGCGTCCGCGTTCTGCACCACGGCGAGCATCGCTTTGCCCAGTCTTACCTTTCTGGAAAACACGTGCAGCGCCCCCGCGAGTGCGATTCCCACCGCCGGTATCGCGAGCTGCAGCATCGAGACGTGCAGGCCGGCGATCTCGAGCGACGCGCTCGCCGAGGGCAGCGCAAGACCGCGCGGCTCCTTGCCGAAGGTGAAGAGCACGCTGTTGTCGGCGATGATGCCGAGCGCGACCGTGGCCATCAGCCAGGCGTTGGAGCCGCGGCTGGCGAACGGCCGCACCGCGAGCAGCTCGACGACCAGGCCATACAGCGCGCAGAGCAGCAGCGACATCGCAGCCGCCAGGGCGAACGGCCAGCCCAGGCGCACGGCGAAGGTGTAGGCGAACACCGCGCCGAGCATCATCGAGCTGCCCTGGGCGAAGTTCACCGTCCTCGACACCGCGTAGGTGACATAGAAGCCCAGCGCGAGCAGCCCGTACATGCTGCCCAGGCCAAGGCCCGAGACGAGAGCGGAACCGATCATGGATAACAAAACGGCCGCGCGCGGCGGCCGTTGGTTTTGTCTTCCTGGCGCGACTACTTGTTCATGCCCACCGGCAGGATCTGATTATCGATGAACTGGGTCCAGACATAGTCGTTCTCGTTGACCGCGTCGTGGTTCTCGGGGGTGAATGGCTTGCTGTAGGTCTTGATCAGCCCCTCGTAGCGCTCGATCTTGTAATAGCCCTCGCGGATCGCCGGGCCGTTGGTCGAGCCGGCCTTCTCGATCGCCATCGCCGTGAGCATCATCGCGTCATAGGCATTGGCGACGCCGACCGCCGGCGTCACATCGCCCGGGCCCTTGATGTCGGGATACTTCGCCATCAGCGCCTTCAGCACCTTGTCACCCACCGGAGTCTGTCTGCCGAAGAAGCTGTAGGTCTGCACGAAGTGCACGTCCTTCGCGCTCGGGCCCGCGAGCTCGGTGAAGCGTCCGCCCGCCGGTCCCCAGTGCGACACCACCGGCGGCTTCCAGCCCATGCGGTCGAGCGACTTCACCACCTGCGCCGAAGGCCCGACGTTGCCGACCAGGAACAGGCAGTCGGCGCCGGCCGCCTTGAGGCGCGAGAGCTGCGGCACCACGTCGACGTCGTTGCCCTCGAACTTCTCGATGCCCGCGGCCTTCATGCCTTTCGCGGCGAGCGCCGCGGTGAGGCCCTTCTCGTTCGATTCGCCCCACGGATTGTTGACCAGGATCATGCCGCAGTTCTTCGCGTTGAACGTCTTCTGCGCGTACTGCAGCATCGCCTTGTCGACGATCTCGTCGACCGCCGAGACGCGGAACACGAAGTTGGGATTGGCGCCGTTGCGGGTGATCGGCGTGCCGGCGGCCCACGGCCCCATGAACGGCAGCTTCTCCTGGTTCATGAGCGGCACGATGGCGAGCGACACCGGCGTGTCGAGCCCGCCGAACAGCACCGCCACCTTCTCCTTGAAGATCAGCTCGCGCGCCGCGATCACGCCCTTCGCCGGCGTCGCCTCGTCGTCGCGGCGCACCAGCTCGAGCTTCCTCTTGAGCACGCCGCCCTTGGCGTTGATCTCGTCGATCGCGATCTGCAGGCCGCGCGTAATCGCCTCGCCCGCGCGCGCCGACTGTCCCGAAAGCGCGGTGACCAGGCCGATCTTGATCGTTTCCTGCGCATACGCGGGCAGGGCCGCGGCGAGCGCAAGCAGCAATAGCAGACGTTTCATTGAACCTCCCGGAGATGAGCGCCCAACCATAGCAGGACGCATGCCATGCTAGGCTCACGCCATGAGCGATGCAGTAAAAATCGTCGAGGAATATCTGCGCCTGCACATGATTCCGGACCCGGACGCGGCGCGCCGGTTCTGCGCCCCGGAGATGGAGATCCGCTTCACCGGCAACCGGCTGATGCACGACCCGGCGCAGGCCACCGCCTTCAACCGCGGCCGCTACAAGTGGGTGAAGAAGAAGTTCGGCCCGACGCACGTCGTCGAGGGTGCGAGCGAAGCCGAAACCATTGTTTATCAAACCGGAACGCTCTACGGCGAATGGCCCGACGGCACGCCTTTCGAGGGTAACCGCTACGTCGACCGCTACTTCGTGCGCCACGGCAAGATCGTGAAGATGGAAGTCTGGAACGACAGCGCCGAGTGGCTTTTGGTGCGCGCCGGCCTGGCGAAGCCCTGATCTGGTGCAGCGGCCGCTCAAAACACATGGGCGCTACGCCTACTCGGCGATAACGCGGCGCCCTGATTTCAGCTGGCCCGAGGGACGCCGGCTTGCCGTGTACATCGGCTTCAATGTCGAGCACTTCGAGTTCGGCGCGGGCCTCGGCGCCGCGCTCGGGCCGAAGAATCCGGAGCCCGATGTCCTGAACTACTCGTGGCGCGACTATGGCAACCGCGTCGGCGTCTGGCGCTGCCTCGAGCTGTTCGAGCTGCTCAAGCTCCCCGTCGGCGCGCTGATCAATACCGCGCTCTACGACTACTGCCCGGAAGTGATCGCGGCCTTCGTCAAGCGCGGCGACGAGCTGATCGGCCACGGCCACAGCAATTCCGAACGCCAGGGAGACCTGAAGCCCGAGGACGAGAAGGCGCTGCTGCAGTATTGCCGCGAGCGGATTAAAAAGGAATCCGGAGTCGCGCCCTCAGGCTGGCTCAGTCCATGGATCTCGGAGAGCTCGGCGACGCCCGACCTGCTGGCCGAGACCGGCTACCGCTACACGCTCAACTGGTGCCACGACGACCAGCCCACCGTCTTCAACACGCGCAGCGGCAAGCTCTGGTCGATCCCCTATCCGCAGGAGCTGAACGACATCCCGATG
>DASWER010000409.1:0-2123 GCA_036394655.1 Burkholderiales bacterium | reverse complement strand
GTACCTGATGGTGCTCTCGTTCGACGAGCAGCTCGCGGTGACGCGCAACACCCTGGAAACGGCCCAGGCCTCGCTCAAGATCGTGCAGCTGCAGTTCGACACCGGCACCGCGCCCGAGCTCACGCTCCAGCAGTCGCTATCGGTGGTCGAGCAGGCGAACGCCAACCTCGCTGCGCAGACACGCGCGCGTGCGCAGGCGGAAAACGGGCTCGTGCTGCTCCTCGGCCAGCCAATGCCGGCGGACCTGCCGCCGACCGTGGCGCTTGGCGAGCAGAAGGTACTCACCGACATTCCGGCGGGACTGCCTTCGGACCTGCTCGCGCGGCGCCCGGACATCCTGCAGGCCGAAGCGCTGCTGCGCTCGGAGAACGCCAACATCGGCGCCGCGCGCGCCGCGTTCTTCCCCAATATCAGTCTGACCGCGAGTGTCGGCACGCAGAGCGCGGCGCTGAGTGGCCTGTTCGGCGCCGGCTCGCTCGCCTGGTCGTTCTTGCCGCAGATCGTCGCGCCGATCTTCCAGGGCGGCGCGCTGCGCGCAAACCTGGATGTCGCCACCATCCGCAAGGACATCGGCATCGCGCAGTACGAGAAGAGCATCCAGACCGCGTTCAGCGAGGTCGCCAACGGCCTCGCCGCGCGCGGCACCTTCGACGAGCAGCTCGCCGCGCAGCAACGCTTCACGACGACGCAGCAGCGCAGCCTCGAGCTTTCGCAATTCCGCTACCGCAACGGTGTCGACAGCTATCTGCAGGTGCTGACGGCGCAGACCGGCTACTACAACGCGCAGCTCGCGCTGGTCGCCGCGCGCCAGCAGCGGCTCACCAACCTGGTCGACCTCTACCGCGCGCTCGGCGGCGGCTGGATCGCGCACACCGGCGAGATGCGCGGCGACGCGCCGCGCGCTGCGGGCTGATAGAATTTGCGCGTCATTGGGGAGTAGCCTGCCTCCGCCTCGCGGAGGTGAATGCGTCAACACACTTGGCTCAGGCCATGGCGCATTCGGCCCTAGGTTCGGCGAGACCTTTGACACTGTGCTCTGACCCGGATCGGGCGGAAGCGCGGTGTCAATGGTTAAACCTCCGCCCGATCCCCTAGGGACTTCAAATGCTCGCGACCATCGTCCTGCTGCTGTTTTCGGCGGCGGTCATCTACGTATCCTGCGAATACTTCGTCAACGGCGTCGAGTGGGCGGGACGTCGACTCGGAGTGACACAGACGGCGGTCGGCACGGTGCTGGCCGCGTTCGGCACCGCGCTCCCCGAGAGCGTCGTGACGTTCGTTGCCGTGGTGTTCGGCGACACTGCGGCGCAGAAGGACATCGGCGTCGGCGCAGCTCTGGGCGGCCCGCTGGTGCTTGGGACGGTGGCCTACGCTGTGGTCGGCGCGGTCTTCCTTGCGAACAGAAACAAGCAGCATCAAGCGCTTCTCGAGCACGTCAACGCCAAAAAGCTGAGCCGGGATCAGGCCTGGTTCATGGCCATCTTCATCGCGAAAGTGGCGCTCGGCCTGCTCGCGTTCGCCATCAAGCCGTGGCTTGGCGTTCTTTTTGTAATCGCCTACGGCATCTACGTCTGGCAGGAGATGCGACGGCCGGCCGAGGCCGATGCGACAGAAGAGGAACTGGAGCCGCTGAAGCTGCGGCCGAACCTGCGCGAGCCGTCTACCGGATGGGCGGTTTTTCAGACCGTACTCGCTCTGATCGTGATCTTCTTCAGCTCCAGGCTGTTCGTCCATGAACTGGAGGCGATCGGTCCGTGGCTCGGGGTATCCCCGCAAATGATCGCGCTGCTGCTCAGTCCGATCGCCACGGAACTGCCGGAAACCCTGAACGCGGTGATCTGGGTGCGCCAGGGGAAAATCGCGCTTGCGCTGGGCAACATCAGCGGGGCGATGATGATCCAGGCTACGGTGCCGTCCGCATTCGGCATCTTCTTCACCCCATGGATGCTGAGTACACCGCTCGTATGGGCCGCCGTAGTGACGATGATCGCCGTGGCGACGTTGTTCTTCCTGCTGCGGAACAAAGCGCTCAGTCCTGCTCGCTTGTCGCTGATGGGGCTTTTTTACGCGCTTTTCGCTGCCGGTCTCGTCCTGGTCGGAACCTGAATTTCAACCGTAACGGC
>DASWER010000408.1:0-6172 GCA_036394655.1 Burkholderiales bacterium | reverse complement strand
GAACGCGGTGAGCGCGATCGCCGGTACCGGCGACTCCACGCCCGCGGCCATTTCCAGCGCCCGCACCCGGCGCAGCGTCTGGAAGCCGTCCTCGTCCGGCATCGCAAGGTCGATGAGGAACAACTGCGGCGCGCTCGCCGGCGGCACTTTCTCCAGGGCGCCGACCAGCTCGCGGCACGAGGCAAATCCGCGCACCTCCGCACCCGCCTGCTGCAGCGTCAGCGCCACCACCTCGCGCACGTCGGCGTCGTCGTCGACCATCCAGACTCGCGCTGCGCTCAGAGCGCCGCTCATGGAGGGCGGCCGCTCGCCCGGCGTCTCGGGCGCGGGCGCCGCGCTCGCGAGCGCGGGCAGCTCGACCGTGAACGTGGCGCCCCGGCCGACCCCCTGGCTGTCGGCGCGCACCTGCCCGCCGTGCAGCAGCGCGATATGGCGTACCAGCGCCAGGCCAATGCCCAGCCCGCCGGCGCGGCGCGCCGCTGAGGTGTCGGCCTGGCTGAAGCGGTCGAAGACGTGCGGCAGGAACCCGGGAGCGATGCCGATGCCGTTGTCGCGCACCTGCAGCTGCACGCGCTCGCCGTTCTTCAGCAGCAGCACGGCGATCGAGCCGCGCTCCGGCGTGAACTTCACGGCGTTGGAGAGCAGGTTCGACGCGAGCTGCTGCAGCCGCCCGGCATCGCCCACCACGCTGATCGCGGTGTCGTCGGGCGTGAAGCGCAGATCGACGTGCTTCGCCGCCGCGCCCGGACGCACCGCGTCGAGCGCGGCGAGCACGATCTCCACCAGGTTGACGGTGCGCCGCTCGATGGTCAGCTTGCCGCTGACGATGCGCGAGGTATCGAGCAGGTCGTCGATCAGCCGCGTCTGATGGTCGACATTGCGCCGGATCGCCTTGGCGGCGCGCTCCACCAGCGACGCTTCCATCGGCTGGGTGGTCAGCATCAGGTGGCTCCAGCCTTTCAGCGCGTTGAGCGGCGAGCGCAGCTCGTGCGAGACGATGGCGAGGAATTCGTCCTTGGCGCGGTTGGCGCGCTCGGCCTCGGCGCGCAGCCGCTGCTCGGCCACCACCAGCTTCTCCAGCTCGCGCTGCGCCTGCTTGCGCTCGGTGATGTCGGTGGCCACGCCGATCAGGCCGATGACGCGCCCCTGCTCGTCGCGCAAAGGCGATTTAGTGGTGAGATAGGTCCGCTCGCCGACCGATTCCTCGAGGATCATGGTCTCGCCCGCCTCGAGCACGATGCGCTCGTTGTCGTCGAGCTCCATCGCCTCGTCGCCGGTCTTGCCGACGGCCTTGCTCCAGGCCGGATTGGCCATCAGGAGGCGTCCCTGGCGATCCTTGGCGAAGATCAGATCGGGCGTGCTGGTGGTGATGGCATTCAGCAGCGCATTGCGCTCGCGCAGTGCCGCGCTGGCCCTTTCCAATGCTGCGGTCCTGCGCACCACGCGCTGGTCGAGCTCGGTATAGGCTTCGCGCATCGCGCGCTCCGACTGCCGTTGCGCGGTCACTTCGCGCAGCACCAGCACGGCGCCGAGCAGGCCTTCGCCATCGAGGATCGGCGCGGCGTTGACGGTGACCGGATGCACCGCGCCATCGCGCGCGCGCAAAGCCGGCTCGCCGCCCGCAGCCGCTGCCGAGCGCGTGGCGAGCGCCGCCTTCAGCGGATTGCGCAAAGGCGCGCCGTCGCGCTCGTCGAACAGCTGCAGCAGCTCATCGAGCGGCCGGCCGGCGGCTTCCGCCGCGCGCCATGCGGTAAGGCGCTGCGCGGCGGCGTTCAGGAAGCGCACGTGGCCCGAGGCATCGGTCGCGATCACGCCGTCGCCGATGCTGGCCAGCGTCACCTGCAGCCACTCGCGCTGTTCGGTCGCGGCGCCTTCGGCCTGCGCGCGTTGCGCCGCCGCCTGGTCCAAGGTACCCGCCACCCACAGGATGAGCGAGCTGAACCAGGCGATCATCACCAGCGTGAACAGCGCCATGCCGAACGCCTCGCCGAACAGGCCTTCGCGCTCGGCGTAGAGGCGCATCCAGCCCACCGCGATCGGCACAACGAAGGCGGCCGGCAGGAGCCAACGCGTCACCTGCGCGCCGACGCGCTTGCTCGACAGCGTATCGAGCAGCCACTCGCTCGGGCGCCCGGTGGCGAGCGCGATCGCCGCCAGCATCGTCGCGAGCGCCGCGGGCGCCGAGAAGCCCAGCAGCGGCGCCGCGATGTCGAAGCGCAGCACCCGGAGGCTCAATCCCAATAAAGCAAAAAAGGCGACGCTGCCGATGACGATCGCGGCCAGGCCGTTCGCCGGCAGGCTGAAAATATTCCGGTCGCGCGCGAGCGGCGTGACCATCGCGAGCAGCATCATGGTGAGGCAGGCGGCGAGCGACATGCGCCCCGGCAGCTCGGCGCCGCGCGCCGCCAGCCACTCGAAGCTCATGCCGAAGGGCAGCGCAAGCAGCGTCTCGGCGAGTGTCAGCGCGGCGATCAGGCCGGCGAGCAGCGCCGCCGCGAGGGCGCTCTTGCGCCGGCCGGTCTGCGCGGCGAAGAAGCTGGTCGCGAGCAGCAGGAACGCGAACGCCGCGCCGGGCGACATCGGCGCGAAATCGGCGCCGAGATCCCGCAGGCGCGGCACGCCGAGCACCCAGCCCCAGATCGACGCGGCGCCAAGCAGCGCGACAATGCCGTAAGAGGCGCGCGAAACGCGCGCAAGCCTCGGGAGAAGCGAAGAAATCGACGGCATCCGAACCCGCAGCCTAGCCGCGGGAGGGCACGGCTGCTATCGGCCGAATGACTACCTGCGCGTCGTCGCGGCTGCCCTGTCGCCGCGCGGCGACGTGCGCACCGGCTGCGGCGCCTGCTTCCGCACCTTCGAGATGAAAAACTGCGCCATCTGCATCGGCGAGCCGAACTGCGACTTGATGATCCAGGTAGCGGCGGCCATCGCCACGCTCGCGATGCCGCCGGCCTTCGCCGCCTGCTTGCTCTCGCGACGACGATCGACGCGCTGGTGCCCGGCGTGATGACGGCGCTTTATGCCGCCCGCGACGACGAAGCCGATCACGGCGGCGGCGCCCAGCGTCCAGGGCGAGGTGAGCGCGTTCAGCGCGGCACGTCCGCTCTGGCGCGCCACCGCCTCGACGCGATGGCGCCGCTCGGCGATGCGCTTCTCGACCTCGTAGATCTCCTCGTCAGGCGGGATCATTGCGGCGCAATCCTTGGGGTGGTTCAGGCTCGCGTCCGCGCAGCTGGCGCAGGAGCGCGGTGAACGGCAGCTCCTTCGCGAGCTTCAGCGTGAGCCAGCCGAGCGCGCCGGCGGCGATCAGGTTGACCAACGCCGCGATGCCGAGCGCGATCGGCCACGACGCGCCGCGGCCCCACGCAAAGACGATGCTCGCGGCGACGAAGCCCATCCACGAGGTGACGACCAGCACCGCCGCCACCAGCACGGTGCCCAGGATCCAGGCCAGCCGGATCGCGGCGCGCCGCGCATCGAGGATGCCGAGCTCGGCGTAATCGGCCACCAGCTGGCGCGTCTCGCCGAGCAGCCGGCCGATCACCTCGCCCAGACCCGGCGCAGAGCGCCGGGTGCTCGGTTCCATTAGCGCCGCGTGATCATGTGCAGCAGGTAGCCCGCGGCGAGCGCGATGCCGAGCGCCTGCAGCGGCTTCTCGCGCACGTAGTCGCGCGCGCTCTCCATCCAGTCTTCCTGCATCTGCATCAGCTCGTCGCCTTTCGAGCTGATGCGCTCGGCGTAGGTGCTCGCCACCGACGCGGCTTTATCGACCGCGTCGTGGGCGGACTGGGAGAGCCGATCGACGTTGGTCTCAGCGTTGCGCTTGGTTTCTGCCATGAAATTCTCCAGGAAAGTGTGCGAAGGGCAAAGCAACCTATATACCCGGGCGCCCTACACGCGCCGCCGGGGTGGAGTGTCCGCGTCCGCCGGGACGTCGTTCGGCACGCCGCGGCGCTCGCTGTCCTTCAGTCCGCGCTCGACGTCGCGCACCGCTTTGAGCACGCGCTTGCGCCTCAGGAAGCGCGATTTGCCCGGCGCAAACTCGGGCTTGTGGGTTTTCATGCGGCGTCCCGCCGGTCGTCCTCGTACTCCTCGTTCTCGGCCGGCGCGCGCCGCTTGCCGAGGTCCTCGCTCTTGTAGGCGGCAAGGCGGTTGTACAGAGTCTTCAGGCTGATGCCGAGCATGTCGGCGGCCTTGCGCTTCGAGCCGCATTCGGCGAGCGTCGCCTCGATCAGGCGCCGGCTCACCTCGTCGAGCGTGCTGCCGACGCGCACCGAGAGCAGCGGCGCCGATTCCGGCGTCGTGACAGTCGCCGGCGCGAGATGCGCATCGATCACCTCGTCGGCCAGGATGAACGCCCGCTGCACGTAGTTCTTCAGCTCGCGCACGTTGCCCGGCCACTTATGCGCGTAAAGCGCCGCGATGGTTGGCGCTGCGAAGCTCTTGCCCGCGCCTTCCTGCTTGTTCAGCACATCCAGAAAGTGCTGCGCCAGCAGCTCGATGTCGGTGCCGCGCTCGCGCAGCGGCGGCATCGCGATCGGGAACACGTTCAGGCGGTGATACAGGTCCTCGCGCAGCTTGCCGTCGGTCACCGCGCCTTCCGGCGAGCGGTTGGTGGCGCAGATGATGCGGACATCGGTGCTGATCGGCGTGGTGGTACCGACGCGCATGAAGGTGCCGGTCTCGAGGACCCGCAGCAGTTTGACCTGCAGCTCCTGCGGGATCTCGGTGATCTCGTCGAGGAACAGCGTGCCGCCGTGGGCGCGCTCGAAGTAGCCTTTGTGCTGCCGGTCGGCGCCGGTGAAGCTGCCCTTCTCGTGGCCGAACAGCTCGCTCTCGATCAGCTGCGGCGACACCGCGCCGCAGTTGAGCGGCAGGAAGGGCGCGCGCTTTCGGCGGCTCATTTCGTGGATGGTCTGCGCGGCGAGCTCCTTGCCGGTGCCGCTCTCGCCTACCAGTAGAACGGTCGCTGACGTCGGCGCCACGCGACCGACCTGGTCGTAGAGCTTTTGCATCGGTACCGAAGAGCCGAGCAGGTGGCCGTAGCGGCCGAGCTTGCGCAGCTCATCGCGCAGCTCGCCGATCTCGGCGCGCAGCTCGCCGGTGCGTGGCACGCGCTTGAGAATCGCGCGAAGCCGTTCTACGTCAACGGGTTTGACCAGATAGTCGGTCGCGCCCAGGCGCAGCGCCTGCACCGCGCTCTCGACGCTGGCGTGGCCGGTGATCAGCACCACCTCGGTCGACTCGCGCGCCTCGAGATCGTTGACCAGCTCGACGCCTTGACCGTCGGGCAGCTGCAGATCGGTGAGCATCACGTCGGGCTGGAGCCGCGACATGTGAATGCGCGCAGCGCGCAGTGAATCGGCCTGCGCTACAGTGAAACCCTCGCCTTTAGCGAGCTCCGAAAGCCATTCCAGTGCTTCGGGATCGTCGTCTACCAGCAGCAGATGGGGCACTTAGGCTCTCCGTTGTAGGTCTTGCATGGATGGCGGTCCCTCTGATCCGCAAAATGCATACCAATGCGTGCGGATTTTTTTTCTCCGCACGCTCAACGAGTTGCAGAAACACGGGAGGACGCGACTGTCGCCTCGCGGCGTCAGCGCATTGTTTTTTTTTCCGTTGGCACGCTTGCTGCAAGTACCCCGGCGCCGTCCGGGCGTGCTCGCGCACCCTCCCCTCCTCCCCACCGCGGGCGCGCCCGGTACGGCTTTCCTCTTATGAGCGTCGAGTGGGACCAGCTCTTTGGGTTCAGCGTCCCGCCCCTCGAGCTCGTGGTGCGCGGCACGGCGATGTTCTTCTTCCTCTGGCTGCTGTTCCGCGTGGTGATCAAGCGGCGCATCGGCGCGATCGGCATGGCCGATCTGCTGGTGCTGGTGATCATCGCCGACGCCGCGCAGAACGGCATGGCCGGCAGCTACACGTCGGTCACCGACGCCTGCGTGCTGGTGAGCACCATCGTGCTGTGGAACTACCTGTTCGACTGGCTCGCCTTCCGCTTCCCGGCGCTGCAGCGCCTGCTCGAGCCGCCACCGCTGTTAGTGGTCGAGGACGGCCACATCCTGTGGCGCAACATGCGCCTGGAGCTGCTCTCGCGGCAGGAACTGGAGGCGAAGCTGCGCGAGAAGGGCGTGAAGGACGTGTCGGAAGTCGAGCAGGCCTACGTCGAGCCCGA
>DASWER010000407.1:0-2369 GCA_036394655.1 Burkholderiales bacterium | reverse complement strand
GGAGAAAGAAACAGCTTGGCGAGCTTCTCCACCGGTGTGGCGTTGAGGCCGCCAAGCGGCGGCATCTCCTTCTGCAGCGCGCCGAGGTCCGACTTGCGTGTGACCGGCAATGCCGCCAATGCCTTGCGGCTGTTGATGCGGTCGGGGCGAACGTCCTTCAGGATGCGCGCGAAGCCCGGTGCATTTTTCTTGGCATGCGCGACGAGCTTCGGCAGCGCTGCCATCAGCGCTTTCTCGCGCAGCCTGGGCGAGCGCGTCTCGAGCTTGTCGTAGTGCTTCAGAGCCACCGCTTGCGTCGCCGGTAAGACTTCACGTCGCGGAAGCTCTTGCGACCCGCGGTGGAGAAGCCGAGGTAGAACTCCTTGACGTCCTCGTTCTGGGCGAGCGACGCCGCTTCGCCGTCCATCACCACGCGGCCGTTCTCGAGGATGTAGCCGTAGTCGGCGTAGCGCAGCGCGATGTTGGTGTTCTGCTCCGCGAGCAGGAAGCTCACGCCCTCCTTGCGGTTCAGCTCCTTCACGATCTCGAAGATTTCTTCGACCAGCTGCGGCGCGAGGCCCATCGACGGCTCATCGAGCAGGATGGTCTGCGGGCGCGCCATCAGGGCACGCCCGATCGCGGTCATCTGCTGCTCGCCGCCCGAGGTGTAGCCCGCCTGCGAGGTGCGGCGTTCCTTGAGGCGCGGGAAATAGGCGTAGACCTTTTCCAGGTCCTCGCGCAGGCCGGTGCCAAGCGCGCCGCGCGTATAGCCGCCGGTGAGCAGGTTCTCTTCCACCGTGAGGTGCTGGAAGCAGTGGCGGCCTTCCATCACCTGGCAGATGCCGCGCTTCACCAGCGCCGCAGGATCGAGGCGATCGATGCGCTGGCCCTTGTAGAGGATCTGTCCCTTGGTGACGTCGCCACGCTCGGCGCGCAGCAAATTGGAGATCGCCTTGAGCGTCGTGGTCTTGCCCGCGCCGTTGGCCCCGAGCAGCGCGACGATCTGCCCTTCCTGTACGTCGAGCGACACGCCGCGCAGAACGAGGATCACATGGTCGTAAATCACCTCGATGTTCTGGATCGCTAGCAGTGCTTGCGTGGCCATTGTCGTCCCGAAGACATTTCGGCGCCTCCAAAAACAGAACGGCGGACCATCGGCCCGCCGTTCATCCAGCGCCCGCTCGCTGCGTTACATCGCTTCCCTGGAGCAGTCGCGCGGCGTGAGCCCTTTCTCCTTCGCGTACTGCGCCGCGTCGGCCTCGACCTTGTCGCGCACCAGCTTGCGGTCGGGCTCCATCCAGTCGCTGATCACTTTCCACTTCGCGCCGTCCCATTGCTGGAATTTCACCAGGCCGGAGCCCTCGTGATCCAGGCAGGAGACCTTGAGCGTCGGCATGAGGCCGGTGGCGCCGAGCTCCTTCAGGCGCTTGTCGTCGATATTGATGTGCTCGATGCCCCAGCGCATCTGCTCGCCGGTGATCGGCTTGCCCTTGCCGAACTTGGCCTGCGCGTTGCGGATCGCTTCGACGGTGACGATGCCCGCCACCACGCCGCGCGTGTGATAGATCGAGCCGAAGCGCGCCTTGTCCTCGAACTCGCCCTTGCCCTTGTCGTAGACGTACTTCTTGATGTCTTTCATCACCGGGAAGTCGGAGCCCGGCGCGTTGAAGCCCGCGGAGATGTAGCCCTTGGCTGCCGAGCCGGCGGGCAGCACGTCCTCTTCGGCGCCCGACCACCACACGCCGACGATCTTCTCGCGCGGGTAGGCGATCTTCGCCGCCGCCTTGAGCGCGGTCGGGTTCATCACGCCCCAGCCCCAGAGGATCACCCAGTCGGGCTTGAGCTGGCGGATCTGCAGCCACTGCGCCTGCTGCTCGTTGCCCGGATGCGGCACGGCGATCGTGGTGAGCTCATAGCCGTACTGCTTCGCCATGTCGGTGAGCACCGGGATCGGCTCCTTGCCGTACGCCGAATCGTGATAGACGATCACCAGCTTCTTGCCCTTCCACTTGTCCATGCCCCCCATCTTCTGGCCCATGTACTTGACCATCACCGTGGCCTGCGACCAGTAGGTGGTGATCAGCGGAAACACATAGGGGAAGACGCGCCCGTCGGCCGCGGAGGTACGGCCGTAGCCCATCGAGATCACCGGAATCTTGTCGGCGGTCGCTTTCTCGATCAGCGAATAGGTGATGCCGGTCGACAGCGGGTGGATCACGGTGGCGCCGGTGGGCGGATGCTTCTTGGTCCGCTCGTAGCACTCGACGCCGCGCGCGTTGTTGTATTCCGTCTCGCACTTCTCCCAGGTCAGTCTTACGCCATTGATGCCGCCGTCGCGCTCGTTCAGCATCTGCATGTAGTCGATGATGCCGCCGCCGAAGCCCGAGCCG
>DASWER010000406.1:0-9773 GCA_036394655.1 Burkholderiales bacterium | reverse complement strand
CACCTCCTCGATGAAGCGTGCGGCGCTGAGCGCGGCGAAGCGCGCATCGAAGCGGATGACGTGCACGCGTTGCACCCCGGCGGCGGCCATCAGCTCGAGCTTGTCGTAGAGCCGGGTGAGGCGCGGCGGCGCCGCCTCGGGGGCAAAAAACTCCCGCGGATGCGGCTCGAAGGTCAGAACGCAGGATGAGAGGCTCAACTCGCCGGCCTTGGTCACGACCCGGTCGATCAGCGCACGGTGGCCGCGATGCACGCCGTCGAAATTGCCGATGGTCAGCGCACACCGGCCCCGGGCAGCCTGCAACGCGCCGTGCGTAACCACCATGGAGTCGTTAAAATGCTGAATTATAGATGAAAAGTTGCGAATGAAATCGCTCGCCGACCAGATGGCGATCTACGCCGCGTACCATCAGGACGCGCGCAACAAGGCGACGCATTTCATCGGCGTGCCGATCATCGTGCTTTCGTTATTCATCCCGCTCGCGTGGCTGCGCGTCGAATTCGGCGGCGTCGCGATCAGCGCGGCGATGCTGTTCGCCGCTGTGGTGGTGCTCTATTACCTGGTGCTCGATGTGCCGATGGGCTTCGCCATGGCGGTGATCTTCGCGGCTCTCCTGTGGGTGGGCGATCGCATCGCCGCGCTCGGCGCCGCGCACGCCTGGGCCTGGTTCGCCGCGCTCTTCATCGGCGGCTGGCTCCTGCAGCTCGTCGGTCACGTCTATGAAGGCCGCCGCCCGGCGCTCGCCGACAACCTGTTCCAGATTTTTGTCGCGCCGATCTTTCTCGTCGCCGAGGCGTTCTTCGCGCTAGGCTACAAGCCGCGACTGCGAGAGGCGGTGCAGCGGCGCGCCATGGAGATGCGCGCGACCGCTTGATTTGACCCGTAGTTCCTGATTCGCAAAGAGGGGTTGCGATGATGAAGCTGTTGCTTGGCCTGTCCCGCGCGATCGACACGCTCAACGAGCATGTCGGCAAGCTCACCTACTGGCTGATCCTGGCGGCGGTGCTGATCAGCGCCGGTAATGCGGCGGTGCGCTACACAGTCAACATGAGTTCCAACGCCTGGCTGGAAATCCAGTGGTACCTGTTCTCGTTCGTTTTCCTGTTCTGCGCCGGCTATACCCTGCTGCATAACCAGCATGTGCGCATCGACGTCATTTCCGGGCAGCTGTCGGGCCGGGCCAGAGCCTGGATCGACATCTTTGGCACCGTCTTTTTTCTGATGCCGATGGCGATCGCGATCATGTGGCTGTCTTGGCCGGTGTTCCTTGATGCCTACAGGAGCAACGAGGTTTCCACCAATGCCGGCGGCCTGACCGTCTGGCCGGGCCGACTGATGCTGCCGGTTGGTTTTTTCCTTCTGATCCTGCAGGGCCTTTCGGAGCTGATCAAGCGCATCGCCTTTCTGCGGGGAATGATTCCGGATCCCACGGAGAAGGACGAGGGTCCGACCGCGGAGGAGCTGCTCGCCGAGGAACTGCGCAAGCAGCGGGGAGAAGCGGCCGAGGTTAATCAATGAGCGCGTTTCTCATCCAGAACATGGCGCCGCTCATGTTCGCCTCGCTGATCGTGGTGATGCTGATCGGCTATCCGGTCGCCTTCGCGCTCGCCGCCACCGGCATTTTCTTCGGGCTCGTGGGCGTCGAGCTCGGACTGCTGTCACCGGCGCTGTTCCAGGCGCTGCCCCAGCGCATGTGGGCAGTGATGTCGAACGACACGCTGCTGGCGGTGCCGTTCTTCACCTTCATGGGCCTGATCCTGGAGCGCAGCGGCATGGCCGAGGATCTGCTCGATACGGTCGGCCAGTTGTTCGGTCCGTTGCGCGGCGGACTGGCTTTTGCGGTGATCTTCGTCGGCGCCCTGCTGGCGGCGACCACCGGCGTGGTCGCCGCTTCCGTCATCTCGATGGGCCTGATCTCGCTGCCGATCATGCTGCGCTATGGCTACGACCGGCGCTTTGCCTCCGGCGTGATCGCCGCCTCCGGCACCCTGGCGCAGATCATCCCGCCCTCGCTAGTGCTGATCGTGATGGCCGACCAGCTCGGCAAATCGGTGGGCGACATGTACGCCGGCGCCTTCATTCCGGGCATCACCCTGGCCGGCCTGTATGCAATTTACGCGGGCGGCATAGCTGTTTTCAAACCCGCGTGGGCGCCGGCCCTGCCCCAGGAAGCGCGCACTTTCCGCGAGCCGAGCGGCTCGAGCGGTACGCCTTCGCTGATCGTGCTCGTGATCATCGCGGTCATTGCCTCGGTGGCATTCGCCCAGGTCCACTATCCGCAGCCCGACCCGCCGATCGACGAGCTGCTGGTCTTGTCCACCGCCGTCGGCGTCGGCGTGGCCTTCGCGGCTTCGGTTGCCAACCATGTCTTCAAGCTTGGCCTGCTTTCGCGCATCGCGGAACGCGTGACCTTTGTGCTGATCCCGCCACTGGCGCTCATTTTTCTGGTGCTCGGGACCATTTTCCTCGGCGTGGCGACGCCGACCGAAGGCGGGGCCATGGGCGCGAGCGGCGCGCTGGCGATGGCGCTAGTGCGCCGGCGCCTGTCGTTCAGCCTGTTGCGCCAGGCGATGAACACCACCGCCAAGCTGACCTCGTTCGTGGTCTTCATCCTGGTCGGCGCGCGCGTGTTCAGCCTGACGTTCTACGGCGTCGATGGCCACCTATGGGTCGAGCACCTGTTGCTCAATCTGCCCGGCGGGCAGCTCGGCTTTCTGATCGTGGTGAATGTCCTGGTATTCCTGCTCGCATTTTTTCTCGATTTTTTCGAGCTGGCGTTCATCGTCATTCCGTTACTAGGGCCGGCAGCAGAAAAGCTCGGCATCGACCTGATCTGGTTCGGCGTGCTGCTCGGGGTGAACATGCAGACCTCGTTCATGCACCCGCCGTTCGGTTTCGCGCTGTTCTATTTGCGTAGCGTGGCGCCGTTCAAGGACTACATCGACAAGGTCACCGGAAAGATGACGCCCAGGGTTACCACCGGGCAGATTTACTGGGGCGCCGTGCCCTTCGTCCTGATCCAGTGCCTGATGGTCGCGCTCATCATCGCGTTCCCGGGCCTGGTGACCGGCGGGCTGACGAAGAAAGCGGCCGTGAACACCGACCAGATGCGCATCGAAGTGCCGGCCGAGGAGCCCGGAGGGGAAACACCGCTCGAAGGCGAGTCGGGCGCGGCGCCGGATGCGAGCGGCACCGACCAGAAAAAAGACCACGAAAAATAGAAAACCCCGCGCCTGCGGGGTTTTTTGGGGCCTACTTCTTCGTCGTCACGCGCTGCGAACTGCGCTGCGCCGAGACCATGAAGTTGTCGTAACGATTTTCCGCAATGGAGAACCACTGCACCTGCTCGTCGCGGAATTTCTTCCACGGCTCGTACACCTTGCGGAACTTGGCGTTCTTCGCGGCAATCTCGTCGTACACCTCCCCAGAGGCCTTGTAGCACGCGGCCATGATGTCGTTGGAGAAAGGCAGCAGCTTGACGCCGTTCGCGACCAGCCGCTTCAGCGCCGGGGGATTGGCGGTGTCGTACTTGGTCAGCACCCAGTCAGAGGCATCGGCGCAAGCCGCTTCGAGGATCGCCTGGTACTCCTTGGGCAGCGCCTCCCACGCCTTGAGGTTCACCAGCAGGTCGAGTTCCGTGCCGCCTTCCCACCACGCCGGGTAGTAATAGTGCTTCGCCACCTTGTAGAAGCCGAGTTTCTCGTCGTCGTACGGCCCGACCCACTCCGCCGCGTCGATGGTGCCTTTTTCCAGCGCCGGGTAGATGTCGCCGCCGGCGATCTGCTGCGCCACCACGCCCAGCTTCGCCAGCACTAGGCCTGCGGTTCCGCCGATGCGGAACTTCAGGCCCTTCAGGTCGGCAACGGTCCTGATTTCCTTGCGGAACCAGCCGCCCATTTGCGCGCCGGTATTGCCGGCAGGAATGTTGTGGCAGTTGTAATCCTTGAAGAACTCGCGCATCAGCTCCAGGCCGCCGCCGTGGCGCATCCATGCGTTCTGCTGGCGCGCGTTCAGTCCGAAAGGGATGGAGGCCGCAAAGGCGAACGTCGGATCCTTGCCGAAATAGTAGTAGTTGGCGGTATGTCCGCACTCCACGGTGCCGTTCTGCACGGCATCGAGGACCTGCAGGCCGCCAACGATCTCGCCGGCCGCAAATACCTTGATGGTGAACTTGCCGCCGGTGGCCTCGGAAACACGCTTGGCGACGAATTCGGCGCCGCCGTACAGAGCGTCGAGGCTCTTAGGCCAGCTCAGGGCCATGCGCCAAGAGACGGCGGGCGCTTGCGCCCTGACGATAGTCGGCGCTGCTGTCGCGGTACCCGCCGCCAGCGCTAAACCGGCATTTTTCAAAAAGGAACGACGCTTCACGCTCACCTCCTCGATCGAGTCCTAAAAAGAAAAGCCCGGCAGCAGCCAGGCTTTCCTAGGCCGGCCGCGCCGCTAGCCCTTCTTGCTTTGCACCCGTTGCGCGCTGCGTTGCGTCCCGACCATGAAACTGTCGAAACGGCCTTCCGCTATCGAGAACCACTGCACCTGCTCGGCGCGGAACTTCTTCCACGGCTCCCAAATCTTGCGGAACTTGGCGTTCTTGACGGCGACCTCCTCGTAGTTCTCCTCCGAGGCCTTGAAGGACGCCGCCATGACTTCGTTCGGGAAGGGCGCGAGGTTCACGCCGTTCGCGAGCAGGCGCTTGAGCGCCGCCGGATTGAGCGCGTCGTACTTCGCCACCATCCAGATGTAGGCCTCGGCGCACGCGGCCTGGAGGATCGCCTGGTATTCCTTGGACAGTGATTCCCATGCCTTGACCCCGACCAGGCACTCGGTCGAGGGACCGCCTTCCCACCAGCCCGGGTAGTAATAGTTCTTCGCCACTTTGTAGAAGCCGAGCTTCTCGTCGTCGTAGGGGCCGACCCACTCGGCCGCGTCGATGGTGCCTTTCTCCAGTGCCGGATAAATGTCGCCGGCCGCAATCTGTTGGGGCACGACGCCCAGCCTGGCCAATACCGTGCCGCCGGTTCCGCCGATGCGGAACTTGAGGCCCTTGAGGTCCGCCACCGACTTGATCGGCTTGCGAAACCAGCCGCCCATCTGGCATCCGGTATTGCCGGCGAGGTGATTGACGACACCGTAGTCCTTGTAGAACTCGCGCATCAGCTCCAGGCCGCCGCCGTGGTAGTACCAGGCATATTGCTGGCGCGCGTTGAGGCCGAAGGGGATCGCCGTGCCGAAGGCGAAGGTCTGGTCCTTGCCGAAGTAGTAGTACGAGGCGGTATGGCCGCACTCCACCGTGCCGGCCTGCACCGCATCGAGCACCTGCAGCCCGCCGACGATTTCCCCGGCCGCGAACAGCTTGATGTTGAACTTGCCCCCGGTCGCCTCGCCCACCCGCTTGCAGATCAGCTCGGCGCCCCCGTAGAGGGTATCCAGGCTCTTCGGCCAGCTCGCAGCCATCCGCCAATTGATGGTCGGTTGCGATTGGGCAATCGCTGGCGCGGCGAGCGTGCTTGCGGCGACGCCGGCGGCCGCATTTTTTAGAAATGATCTACGTTTCATGCTTTCCCCCTCCGGGTTGGATGAATTCGAGCGGTGGATTGTAGGTCAATTGAGGCGCGCGCAAAGCACCGAGAGCTCCATGACGCGCACGCGCACATCGTCGAAATCCGGCGCGTTCGGCTCGCGTTCGACGTAGTCGGACAAATCCTTGAGGGCGGCGCGGTAGCACTCCAGCCGCTGGTAGACCATGCCGCGATCGCGCAGCTCGGCGCTCGCGTCGGGCGCGAGCACCAGCATCCGATTGAGCACCTCCAGCATGCGCTCGGGCTTGTCGGTCTCGCGGTAGATCGCCTTCAGATTGCGCAGCAAGCGCGCCAGGATCTGGCGGTTGGTGGCGGGCTCGAGGAACTGATCGAGCGGCAGCTCCGCCACCGGCACGCCGCCGGCAGCGCCGGCCGGAATCACGCGCTGCAGCCGCTCGCGCAGCGCGGCTTCCGATTGCGGCGCGCCCGTGGCGAACGGATCGAGCACCAGCACGCCCGCGCGCAGGCGCAGCCGCACCAGGAAATGCCCGGGAAACGAGACGCCTTCGAGCGGCAGGCCGATGCGCCGGCCGAGCGCCATATAGAGCACCGCCAACGTGATCGGGATGCCGGTCTTGCGCTCGATGACCTCGTTGAGATAGCTGTTGCGCGGATCGTAGTACGCCTCGGTATTGCCGCGGAAGCCGAGGTCCTCGAACAGGAACTGGTTGAGCGCGGCGAGGCGCTCCTCGGCGCCATAGGTCTGCGGCATGCGCCCGCGCAGGCGCATCGCCATGCGCTCGATATCGCCGAGGTAGCGCTCGACGTTGAGCCCGGGATACGCGTCCTGCGCGATCATCAGGCAGCCGTGCGCCAGATCGATGCGCACGTCTTCGGTAGCCAGGAGCTGGGCGAACGACTCGAGCGGCAGCGGCATCACGCCGCCCCGCGGCGCGAGAAGTCGCGCGGGCGAAAACCGAACAGGGCGAGGCAGCCGCCGTAGGCGAGCGTGCCGAGCAGCACCAGCCCGAGCACGGCCGGCACCTTGCGCTGCCACGGCGCGGCAAGCCACCAGCTCGATTCACCCATCGTCGTGAAGAGCACTATTGCCATGAATCCGACCGCGGCCGTCACCTTGAGCAGGAACACCGGCCATCCGGGCTGCGGCTCATAGACCCCCGTGCGGCGCAGCACCCGGTACAGGAGCGCGGCGTTCAAGCAGGCGCCCAGGCCGATCGCCAGCGCGAGGCCCGCGTGCTGCAGCGGGCCGATAAAGGCGAGGTTCATGAGCTGCGTGAGAATCAGCGTCACGATGCCGATCTTCACCGGCGTCCTGACGTTCTGCCGCGCATAGAACCCCGGGGCGAGGATCTTGACGAGGATCATGCCGATCAGACCGATGCTGTAGGCGATCAGCGCGCGGCAGGTCATCCACGCATCGTCGGCGCCGAACCTGCCGTAATGGAACAGCGACGCCACCAGAGGCATCGCGATCACTGCGAGCGCGGCGGCAGCCGGCACGGCGAGCAGTACCGTCATCCGCAGTCCCCAGTCCAGCAGGCGCGCATATTCCTCGCGGTTCGAATCGGCGTGGTATTTCGACAGGCTGGGAAGAAGGATGGTGCCCAGCGCCACGCCCAGCATTCCCGCGGGTAGTTCCATCAGGCGGTCGGCGTAGTACAGCCACGAAACGCTGCCGCTGGGCAGGTACGAAGCGAAGATGGTGTTGAGCAGAAGCGAGATCTGCGCCACCGAAACACCGAAGGTCGCCGGCAGCATGATCTTGAGCACGCGCCGCACGCCTGGATGCGAAAAGTCCAGGCGCCAGCGGGGCAGCAGGCCGAGCCGTACCAGGAACGGAATCTGAAACGCGAGTTGCAGCACGCCCCCGGCGAATACCGCCCAGGCCAGCGCGACGATCGGCGGGTCGAAGTACTTGGCCAAGAACAGCGCGGCGACGATGAACGCCACGTTGAGGAGCGCCGGCGTGATTGCCGGCACCGCGAAGCGGTTCCAGGTGTTGAGCACGCCCGCGGCGAGCGCCACCAGCGAAATGAAGGCGATATACGGAAAGCAGATGCGCAACATCCGCACGGTCAGCTCGAACTTGGCCGGATCGGCGGCGAAGCCCGGCGCCGACAGGTAGACGATCACCGGCGAAATGGCGACGCCGAGCGCGGCGGTGACCACGAGCGCAAGAAACAAGGCGGTCGAGACGCCGTCGACCAGCTGGCGGGTCTCCTCGGGCGACTGGCGGTTCTTGTACTCGGCGAGCACCGGCACGAACGCCTGCGAGAACGCCCCCTCGGCGAACAGCCGCCGCAGCAGGTTGGGAATACGAAAAGCCACAAAAAAAGCATCCGTCGCCAATCCGGCGCCGAAGGCGCGCGCGATGAAGAAATCGCGCACGTAGCCGAGGATGCGCGAAACCAGTGTCAGGCTGCTCACCGCCACCAGGGCCCTCAGCAGATTCATGTGTTAATATCCGGCCCCTTTTAGGGACGTAACTACCTCATGGCAAACATCAAATCCGCCCGCAAGCGCGCCAAGCAGGCGATCGTGCGGCGCGACCACAACATGAGCCTGCGCACGCAGGTGCGCACGGCGATCAAGAGCGTGAAGAAGGCCGTGGCGAGCGGCAACAAGGACGCCGCGGCCAAGTCGCTGGTCGAGTCGCAGCGCGTCATCGATCGCATCGTGGCGAAAGGCATCCTGCATCGCAACGCCGGCGACCGTCACAAGAGCCGCCTGGCGCACGCCCTCAAGGCACTGAAGTAGGCTAAGCCGTATCGCCCACACGCTGCAGTTCGGCGAGCTTGGTGCGCTCCTCGATCCGGCCGTCGCGCACCTTGAGCTCGTTGTCTTTCGCGAAGCTGAGCAGGAACCGGTAGGCCATCGGCTCGATCTCCTCGAGACGCGTGTCCACCACCACGCAGCGCACGCCGTTCGCCGTCACCGGATGCACGAACGGCGAATACTGCATGCGATGATCGCCGCCGAAGGCGGACATCACCCCGCACAAGCGCTCGGCCCAGTCGCTCGGGCGGAACGGCTTGCCGTCGTGTGTCACTCCCTGGATGACGAACTCGACAACTGCGGGTTCGGCCATGCGCCGGATTATAGGGTCTGACATGGCCAAGCCCGCGAGCCGCATCCTCGTCATCAACGATGAGAGCCTCGAGCTGCGCGAGCTCGTCAAGGGCCTGAACGCCGCGGCACGCTCGCTCGACAACCCGCTGGGCATCAGCTTCAGCGGCGTCAGCAGCGCGAAAGAGGCGCTCGCCGCCATCGAGCGCGACGGCGACCTGCAGGCGGTGCTGGTCGACGACACGCTCTACACCCTGAAGAACGGCCGGCAGTCGAAGGCGCAGATGTCGGCGCTCGAACTGGTGCAGCGGATCACGCGCTTTCGCCCCGAGCTCGACGTGTACATCGTGATCGCGCGCGAAGAGGAGGACGACATCGTCGATGCGCTGTTCGCCGAGGCGGTCGATGGCTATTTCTACCGCGAGGAGCGCGACTACCGCGGCATCTACCGCATCCTCAACGCGCAGATCCAGGAGCGCGCGCGCACGCCGTTCTACGACCAGCTGAAGAACTACGTCTGGATGGCGAAGGACCAGTGGCACACGCCGGGCCATTCCTCGGGGGAGTCGCTGCGCGGCAGCCCGTGGGTGAACGATTTCTACGAGTTCATGGGCGAGCACGTGTTCGACGCCGATCTGTCGGTGTCGGTGCCGATGCTCGATTCGCTGATGGAGCCGAAGGCGGTGATCGCCGAGGCGCAGGCCAAGGCGGCGAAGGCCTTCGGCGCGAGACGCACCTTCTTCGCCACCAACGGCACCTCGACCGCCAACAAGGTCATCTTCCAGACGCTGCTCGCCCCCGGCGAGAAGCTGATCCTCGACCGCAACTGCCACAAGAGCGTGCACCACGGCGTGGTGCTCTCGGGCGCGCAGCCGATCTACGTCGACTCGGCGCTCAACCGCAAGTACGGGCTGTACGGCCCGGTACCGAAGAAGGCTCTGCTCAGCGCCATAAAGAAGCACCCGGATGCCCAGGCGCTGATCATCACCTCGTGCACCTACGACGGCCTGCGCTACGACCTGCCGCCGATCGTCGCGGCGGCGCACGAGCGCGGCATCAAGGTGATCGTCGATGAGGCCTGGTACGGCTTCGCGCGCTTTCATCCGGCGTTTCGCCCGACGGCGCTCGAGGCGGGCGCCGACTACGCCACGCAATCGACGCACAAGGTGC
>DASWER010000405.1:0-6022 GCA_036394655.1 Burkholderiales bacterium | reverse complement strand
GCTTGCGCGCTGCCGACGATCAAGGCCGCGATGGCGAGCATCGTCTTCATGACGTTCCCTCCGGCTTTTTCGGCTCCGGGACGAATTCGAGCGAACCGCTGTGCTCGGGTGGCGGCTCCGGCTTCTTTTCAGGCGGTGCGGGCTTGGCTGCGGGTGCGACGGCGCCCGGCGTGAATTCGAGCGGGCCGCTGTGCTCGGGTGGCGGCTCGCTCTTCTTTTCTGCCGGCGCCGGCTTGGCTGCGGCGGGCTTGGCTGCTGCAGGCTTGGCTGGGGCAGGCTTGGCCGGGGCAGGCTTGGCGTGCTCGGCGGGCTTCGCCGCCGCTGGCGGGAGCGCGGCGGCAGGAGTGCTCGGCAGCTCGCCCATCGCCTTCGCCTGCTCCTTCCATGCCTTCGCGCATTCAGGGCAAAGGAAGGTCTTCTTTCCCCTGCTCATCAGGCCGACGGCATGCTTGCTGCACAGCGCCTGCTCGCAATTGCCGCACTTCGAGACGGCGTTCTGGCCGCAGGGCTTTTTCTTCAGTAATCCTGTTTCGACGGTGCAGGTCTCCATTGCGTCTCCCTAGAACGTCAACTCGAAATTGCCCAGCTCGTCGACCCGCAGCTTCGTCCCCGGCTGCACGACGACGGTAGTGTCGGCGGTCTCGACGATGGCCGGGCCGCTGATCTTGTTGCCGTTAACGAGCCGCTCGCCATCGTAGACCGGTGTGGCGCGGCGCTTGCCGAGCTCGGGCCAGTAGATGTCGCGTTTTTTCCGCACCGAGGCCTTCGGAATCGCTGAGCTCGAGCGCTTGGCCCTGACGAGCTTTGGCTGCGGCGTCAGCGCCTTTGCGCGCAGGCGAGCCACCACCAGCTCGAGCTGCGCGCCGGCGAGCGCCGAGCCGCGGCCATAGAGCTGCTCATAGCGATGCACAAAAAGTTTTCTTAATTGAGATTCGTAATCGGCTGGCAGCCGCACCCAGGGCAGGGTGATCTCGACCTCGTTGATCTGTCCCTTGTGGCGTACATCGAGCGAGAACTCGAAGCGCTGCCTTTTCTCTTCAATACCTTCCTTGGCCATCAGGTGCTTCGCATTGCGCTCCAGCTGCTGGAGCGCGTCGTTCACGCGCTTCGCCGGCACCGGGGTCGCCATGATCTCGGTGTGCTCGAAGATGTGCAGCACGTCGGCCGCGGCGGCGCCAAAGGCGCACCAGGTGGACGCCGCCTTGCGCTGCGGCACGATCACCTTGCGCACGCCGAGCTCGCGCGCGAAGACCCCGGCATGCGCCGGACCCGCGCCGCCGAAGGCGAACAGCACGAAGTCGCGCGGATCGAAGCCTTTCTCGACCGTCACCTTGCGGATGATGTCGGCCATCTGCAGCTCGACGATGCGGCAGATGCCGGCCGCGCACTCGATAGCGCTCATACCGATTTGCGCACCCAGGCTGGCGATCGCGTCCGTGGCCGATTTCTTATCAAGGGTCATCCGGCCGCCGGCGAAGTTATCGGGATCGAGGTAGCCGAGCACGAGCTGCGCATCGGTCACCGTCGGCACCGTGCCGCCACGGCTGTAGCACACCGGTCCGGGAAAGGCGCCGGCGCTGTCCGGGCCGACGGTCATGGTGCGCTTCTCGGGCTGCACGCGGGCGAGGCTGCCGCCCCCGGCGCCGATCGCCTGGAGATCCACTTTGGGCAGGAAGTACTCGTACTGGTCGGTATTCGAGATGAAGGAGAAGGCGGGCTTGCCCTCGTAGATGATCGAGACGTCGAACGAAGTGCCGCCCATGTCGGTGGTGATGACGTTCTTCTCGCCCATCGCGGCGCCGAGGAACATCGACGCCGTCACGCCCGAGACCGGACCGGAGTCGAGCGTGAGGAGCGGCGCCTCGCCCGCGCGCACCACCGGCACCGTGCCGCCGCCGCACTGCGTGATCTGCAGGCCGTGCTGGTAGCCGAGCTGCTTCAAACTCGAATCCAGCCGGCCGAGATAGCCGCCCATCACCGGACCCAGATAGGCATTCAGCGCCGTGGCGGTGACGCGCTCGTATTCACCCCATTTGGGCGCGATGTCGACCGAGGTGGTGACGAAGAGGTCGGGCGCGAGGCGTTGCACCATCGCCTTCACCCGGTTCTCATGCGCCGGATTGCGGAACGACCACAGGAAGCAGATCGCGATCGCCTGCACCCCTTCTTTCAATAATTCCTGAATCGCGAGCTCGGCTTGCGTTTCATTCAGTGAAACGACGATCTCGCCGAAGCAGTCGACCCGCTCCGACACGCCGCGGATCAGGCGCTTGGGGACGATCGGCGCGGGCTTCGAGGTCTCGGGGAAGTGCACTACCTTGCGGATGTCGCGGCCGCCGTAGCCGCGCGAGCCGCGCATGATGTGGATCGCGTCCTCGTGCCCCTTGGTGGTGATCAGGCCGACCTTGGCGCCGCGTTTCTGGATGATCGTATTCGTGCCCACGGTGGTGCC
The DNA here is from genome assembly GCA_036394655.1 of Burkholderiales bacterium. Taxonomy (GTDB): domain Bacteria; phylum Pseudomonadota; class Gammaproteobacteria; order Burkholderiales; family SG8-39; genus SCGC-AG-212-J23. The sequence goes on along the minus strand of DASWER010000405.1, from coordinate 3,570 downwards.
ATGCGACAGGAAATCGATGTCGCGGCAGAAGCGGTCGAGCGGGATGCCGAGCGCCTCGGCGCCGGCGCCGAGCGCGTCCATCATGCCGCGCGCGAAGTCCGGCGGCGTCGACGGCACCTTGGTGGTGAGCAGCTTGCCGGCGTGATCGACGATCGCGCAGTCGGTGAAGGTGCCGCCGATGTCGATGCCGACGAGATAGCTCATGGCGTCTATATTAGCGGGGCATCCGGAGATTTCCCTGGCGCTTTCCGCAACCATCTACAACTTCGCGATCCAGCTCTCGGACGTCGACCGCGGCGTATACCAATCGCTCGCCCTGAAGGTGGCGCGCCACCCCTCGGAGGCCGAAGACCATCTCGTCACGCGCGTGCTGGCCTACTGCCTCGAGTTCACCGAGGGCCTGAGCTTCTCGCGCGGGCTGTCCGAACCCGACGAGCCGGCACTCGCGGTGCGCGATCTCACCGGCGAGCTGCGCGCCTGGATCGACATCGGCGCGCCCGATGCGGCAAGGCTGCACAAGGCCGCCAAGGCCGCGCCGCGCGTCGCGGTCTACACGCACAAGGCGCCGGCGCTGTTGCGGAGCCTGGCGGGGGAGCGCATCCATCGCGCCGAAGCGATCGAGCTTTACGCCTTCGACCGGGAGCTGATTACCGGCCTGGTGGCGGGGCTGCAGCGCCGGATGAGCTTCGATCTGTCCGTGACCGACGCGCACCTCTTCGTCTCGATGGAAGGGGCGACGCTCTCTGGCGACGTCGAGCGCCTTACTATTGGAAAATGAGGGCGAATGAGCACGAGCGTTGACACGCACAGCAAACTAATTGGCTATCTCCTGTGGATTTTCGGCTTCACGGGATCGCACCGGTTCTATTTCGGCCGGCCGGTCACGGGCACGATCTGGTTCTTCACGCTCGGGCTGCTCGGCATCGGCTGGCTGATCGACGTGTTTCTCATCCCCTGGATGGAACGCACCGCAGAGCTGCGCTACACGCCGGGTCCGGTCAGCTACAACGTCGCGTGGATCCTGCTGACCTTCCTCGGCATCTTCGGCATCCACCGTTTTTACATGGGCAAGTGGGTCACCGGCATCATCTATCTGCTGACGGGGGGCCTGTTCCTGCTCGGCCTGCTCTACGACCTGTGGACCCTCAACTCCCAGATCAGTGAGCTGAACCGCATCAGGGGATAAACTCTGCCTCTCACAACGAGGGGGATCCATGAAGCCGGTACTTAGAACCGCTATCGCCGCGTTCGCGGCCGCCATTGCATTCAGTGCCTTTGCGCAGGAGCGCGTGATCCGCATCGGCGTACTGATGCCGATCTCGGGTCCGGGCTCGTACTTCGGCGTGATGGGCAAGGAAGGCATCGAGCTCGCGATGGAGCAGGTGGCGAAGAACCCGATCAACGGCTACCGGCTGCAGGTGCAGTACGAGGACTCGGCGTGCAGCCCGCTGCAGGCGACCAACGCGGTGAAGCGCGTGCTCGACCAGTTCAAGCCGCACATCGTGGTCGGCGAGGAATGTTCGGATGCCTCGCTCGCGATCGCGCCGATCCTCGACCAGGCCAAGGTGCCGATGCTCAATGCCGGCTCGGTCACCATGAAGCTCACCGAGTCGGGCTACAAGTACGTGTTCCGCATCTTCCCGAACGCGGAGCAGCAGAGCCTGCCGCTCGCCAACGTCGCCTACAAGACCCTGAAGGCGCGCACCGCGGTGATCCTGCACGAGAAGACCAATGCCGGCAGCGACAACGCCGACGGCTTCGAGAAGCCGTTCGTCGCCATGGGCGGCAAGGTGCTGGCGAAGATCGACTTCTCGCGCGACGTCAATGACTTCACCGCCATCGCGACGCGCATCGCCTCGCTCGGCAAGGTCGACGTGCTGCCCACCTTCGCGCTCGAGGGCCAGACGGTGCGCCTGTCGCAGGCGCTGGCGCAGGCGAGGGTGGTGAAAGGCGGCGGCGGCAACGCGGTGCAGATGGGCTCGATCTGGCTGCCCTATGGCTACGACCAGAAGGCCGGCCAGGCTTCCGAGGGCTACGTGCGGATCGTGCAGTTCGATCCGAGCGAGAAGCGCGCGATGGTGCAGAGCTTCGTCAAGGCGTTCAACGCCAAGTACGGCGCCGACAAGGTGCCGACGCACATCAACGCCCACGCCTACGACACCATCCTGGTGATCGCCGACGCGGTGCGCCGCGGCGCCACCGACTCCGAGTCGATGCGCGACCGTTTGTCGAAGACCAAGGACCTGGAGGTCACCACGGGCAGGATCACCTTCGATGCCAAGGGCCAGAACTCCGACCTCTCGGTGGTGCACTTCGTCGAGACGCAGAAGGACCTTAGCTGGAAAGGGATGAGCTGGCAGTAGTAGGCGTCCAAATAGGTCGGAAAATCAAACCTTGAACCGACGAATCCGTTGAGCGACCTCGCGGCGCTCGTCGTTCAGCAGTCGGTGAACGGCGTGTACCTGGGCTGCCTGTATGTCATGGTGGCCCTGGGCCTCACCCTGATCTACGGGGTGCTGAACCAGATCAACTTCGCCCACGCCGACTTCGTCACGGTCGGCGCCTTTGCGGCGTTCTTCACCGCCACGCGCTTCGCCACCCGGGTGCTTGGGCTGCCCGACGCCGGCGCGTACCTGCTGTCCCTCATCGTGGCCCTGGGGGTAGGGGCGCTCCTCGGGTTGGCGGTGAATGCAGCGGTATTCGCGCCGCTACGGCGCGGCGACGAGCTGCGGCCGCTGATCGCCACCATTGGAGTGTCGGTGCTGCTGGAGAACTTCCAGCTCTGGCTGTTCGGCCCGATCCCCTACCAGTTCGACTCGCCGTTCAGCCGCGAGACGATCCGCATCGGCCGCATCTTCTTCACCGCGCAGAGCGTGCTGGTCGTAGCGGTGTCCGCCGCCTCGATCGCCGCGCTCTACGCCTTCATGCGCTTCACCTTCCTCGGCAAGGCGCTGCGCGCGGTGGCGCAGGACCGCGAAACCGCCGGGCTGATGGGCATCAACCCAAACCTGCTCATCGCCCTCACCATCGTGATCGCATCGGCGCTCGCCGGGATGGCGGGCGCGCTGCTCGGGCCGGTGCTGGTGCTCACGCCGTTCGCCGGCGCCACCGTGATCGTCAAGGCTTTCGCCATCGTGATCATCGGCGGCTTCGGCAACATGCAGGGCACCATCCTCGCCGGGATCCTGGTCGGCATCATCGAGGCGTTCACCGTGCAGTACCTCGGCTCGGGCCTGATCGACTTGGTTGTCTTCGTCCTGCTTCTGGTCATGCTGGTGCTGCGGCCCACGGGCCTCATCGCGGAGCGCAAAGAGGAGAACGTCTGAGCCGCCGCGGAATTTGCTTTCTGCTGGCGATCGTGGTGGTCGCAGCGCTTCCCTGGCTCATCACCAGCCCCTATTGGCGCGGCATCCTGATCGTGTGTGCGATGAACGTGCTGCTCGCGCTCTCGCTCAACCTGGTGCTCGGCTACACCGGCCAGCTCAACCTCGGCCAGTCGGCGTTCTTCGGCATCGGCGCGTATGTCTCCACCATCCTGGTGAAGACCTACGGCTGGAATTTCTGGCTCGC
>DASWER010000404.1:0-17707 GCA_036394655.1 Burkholderiales bacterium | reverse complement strand
GAGGTACGCGGGTAGCGTGGCGACCAGCGTCTTGCCCTCGCCGGTCTTCATCTCGGCGATCTTGCCGGCATTCAGCACCATGCCGCCGAGAAGCTGCACGTCGAAATGGCGCATGCGCAGCGTGCGCTTCGAGGCCTCGCGTACCACCGCGAAAGCCTCCGGCAGCAGCTCATCGAGCGTCGCTCCGGCGGCGTAGCGCTTTTTCAGCTCGTTGGTCTTGCCGGCGAGCGCGCCGTCCGACAGCGCCGCCATCTGCGGCTCGAGCGCATTGATCGCGGCAACGTTGCCGGCGTATTGCTTCAGCAGGCGCTCGTTGCGACTGCCGAAAAGCCGGGTCGGAATGCGCCACAGGATTTCGAGAATCTGGCGCAGAAAATGAAGGAATTTGGCCATCATGGGCGCGGCTCGGACGGGCGCGTGCCAGCCAGGACCGCTGCAAAACCCGTGATTTTAGCGGTAAAGCGGAGCTACTTGGCGCGTGCCGCGGTCTGCGCGGTCGGGTTCGAGGCCAGCAGGAACTTCGACGGATTCTGCGCCGCGCCGCGGAAGCGGACTTCGAAATGCAGGTGCGGCCCGGTCGAGCGTCCGGTAGATCCGGATTCTGCAATCTTGCGACCACGGGCCACGACATCGCCTTCTTTCACCAGCAGCTTCGAGCAATGCGCATAGCGGGTGACCAGATCGTTGCCGTGATCGATGTCGATGACGTAGCCGTACTGCGGATGGAAGCCGGCGAACACCACCACGCCGCCGGCGGCGGCGACGATCGGCGAGCCGGGATCGGCGAGGAAGTCGATTCCTTCGTGCATCGCCCACTGGCCGGTAAAAGGATCAACGCGGCGTCCGAAGCCCGAGGCATTGAACGGGGCTGACACCGGCATCATGGTCGGTATCAGCTTCTTCTTCACCGCCTGCTCGAAGAGCTGCGATTCCAGCACGCCCAGCATGTCGTTGCGGTTTTCGAGCTGGCGCGAAAGCTCGAGCAGCTTCTCGCTGAAGTCGCCGAGCGACAGGTTCTGGGGCGGCATCAGTGTCGGCGCCGCCCCGCCCAGACCCGGCGTTTCGGTCAGGCGGATGTCGCGTACGCCGGCGAGCGATGCCAGGCGCTCGCCGAGCGCATCGAGGCGCGTCAGCTGCGCCTGCATCTCGCCCAGCTTCACTGCCATGGCGTTGAGGTTCTGCTGCACGAAAGTGCGGCTATGCTCGGCCTCGGTTTCCTGCGCGGCCAGCACCAGGCGATGCAGCGCCGGCAGCGGCACATTGACGGCATAGCGCAGGCTCAGCCAGTAGGCGGCGACGGTGGCACTGCAGACCATGAGGAAAAGAATCAACGCGCTCGCCAACAGGTGGCGCGTCGACAGGCTGACTGACCTCGCCTTGGCCAGACGATCCGAGATCAGGATAATCTGCACGTCTCCCCTCCCCTACTGCGTGGCTCGTTTGCGCCTTATCAAGCTCGACCGCATTCTTTCGGCCGAAGGCGAACTGCAACCGCTTGTTGCCAAGACGCGCGACTTGCGCGCGGCCGCGGGACTCGTTAACGGCTTTTTGCCCGCGGAGCTCGCCCGAGAGACCCGCGTCGCCAATATCAGGGACGGTCAGCTGACGCTCATCGCCGCGAATTCCGCGGCGGCGGCAAAGCTAAAACTGCTTGGCCCGGCCCTGAGCCAATTGCTGCAAAAAAGGCAATTTCAGGTTAATTCAGTTTGGGTACGGGTGCAACCAAACAGGTCCTCTGCAAGCCCGCGCAGCGTGCAAAAAGTCGTGCATTTCTCCACATCTGCGCTCGCTGACCTGCGTGCCCTGCACGAGCGGCTGGCGCCCTCCCCGGCGCGAGACGCGCTCGCCAACATGCTGCGCCGCCACGGCGCGCTCGAAGACTAGCCGTACTGCATAGCCAGCCGGGCGACCCCGGCGGGCAGCTCCTCCGCGCGCTCGAAGGTAACGGCCTCGAGCGCATCGCCTTGCGCGAGCACTGCCCGCAGCAGCTTGTTGTTGAGCGCGTGGCCTGATTTGTGAGCCGCGAACGCTCCCAGCAGCGGCTTGCCCAGCAGGTACAGGTCGCCGATGGCGTCGAGCAGCTTGTGGCGGATGAATTCGTCGGCGAAGCGCAACCCTTCGGCGTTCAGCACGCGGTACTCGTCGAGCACCACGGCGTTATCGAGCCCGCCGCCGAGCGCAAGGCCGCTTTCGCGCAGCTCCTCGACCTCGTGCATGAAACCGAAGGTGCGGGCGCGGGCAATCTCCTTGAGGTACGAGGTTTCCGCGAAGTTCACTTCCACCGCCTGCGTGGTGCGCTCGATCACCGGGTGGCGGAATTCGATCGAGAACCAAAGCTTGTAGCCCTCGAAGGGCTCGAGGCGCGCCCACTTGTCGCCGTCCTTCACTTCCACGCGCCGTACGACGCGCAAGAATCGCTTGGGCGCCGCCTGCTCGATGATGCCCGCCTGCTGGATCAGCAGAACGAAGGGCGAAGCGCTGCCGTCCATGATCGGCAGCTCGGACGCATCGAGGTCGACATAGACGTTGTCGACCCCAAGCCCGCCGAGCGCGGACATCAGGTGCTCGACGGTGTAGATCTTCACGCCGTCGCGCACCAGGCACGAAGACAGGCGCGTTTCGCCGACGGCTTCGGCGCGTGCCGGAATGTCGACCGGAGAGGCAAGGTCGATGCGCCGGAACACGATGCCGGTCTCGGGCGGCGCCGGGCGCAAGGTGACGCGGACTTTCTGTCCGGTGTGCAGGCCGACGCCCGAAGCAGAGACCAGCGTTTTTAGTGTGCGTTGCCGCAACATCGGTAAGCCCTTATGCCAGCGGCGATTTTAGCAGACGCGGCTCAGCCCCCGCCGCGCGCCTGCGCGGCGAGCAGCTCGCGGTAGCGGCGCTCGCTTTGCTGGGCGCGCTCCTCGGCCTGCATGCGCTCGGTGAGGTCCTCGATCACGCCCAAGCGCGCGCGCCGGCCGTCGAAATCGAGGTTGAAGGAAGTGATTTTCACCGGGATCACATCGCCGTTTTTCTTGCGGTGACGCCAGATGCGGCTGCGGTAGTCCGCCGGATCCTCGAAGGCCTTGCGCAGGTCGTCGATGTCCTCCTCGGGGCGGATCTGCTCCGCGCTCAACGTGAGGAACTCTTCTTTGGAATAGCCATACAGGCGGATCGCGGCGTCATTGACCGCGAGGAAAGCGAGCGACTTTGCGTCGACCACCCACATCGGATGCGGATTGCCGTCGAACAGCATGCGGTAGCGCCTTTCGCTTTCCTCGAGCGCCTTCTGGCCCCGCGCGCGCTCGGTGATGTCCTTGCCGACGCCGTGGTAGCCGCGGAAGTTGCCGTGCTCGTCGAACAGCGGCTCGCCGCTCACCGATAGATAGCGCAGTTCCCCTGCCTTGTTGTAGCGCAGGAACATGAAATCCGAGAACGATTCGTGCCGCGCGAGCTTCGCCCGGTGCTGCTCCCAGACCTTTTCGGGCAGCGCGGCAAGTCCGGGCAATTCCCAGCGCGCCTTGCCCACCACGATGTCGGTGTCGCCGTCGATCTCGTGCAGCGCGATGCCCGGCACTTCGACAAAGCGGAATTCGGCGTCCTGCACCCAATACCAGTCCGATCCCATCTCGATCAGGCGCCGAAAACGCCGCTTCGAGGCGCGCAACGCGGTTTTGAGTCCAGTGACGTCCACTACGAAGAGCACGGTGCACAGGGGCGCGCCGGCCGCGTCGCGCACCACGATACCGCTCGCCTGCGCCCAGATGGCGGAGCCATCCTTGTGCACGTAGCGCCTTTCCGTCAGGCGCGGCTTGGCCTTTCCCGAGATGACCTGCGCCCGCGCCACGGCGGTCGCTTCCAGGTCGTCGAGGTGCACGATGTCGAGATGGGTCTTTTGCAGCAGCTCTTCTTCGCTGTAGCCGAGCAGGCGGCAAAGAGCGGGATTCGCGCGCAGGAACCTGCCGCCGATCGAAAACAGGGCGACGCCGATTGCCGAGTGCTCGTAAAGCGCCTTGAAAGCTTCGCCGTTCGCAATCGCGGCGTCCGCTTCGTCGCGTTCGTTTTGAGCCATGACCTACCCCCTGCCGAAATCATGACATATACAGCGGGAAAAGCGGGGCACCCCCGGCAAGGGAAGGGCGCCCCGCGCGCAAAGAATCGTCAGTCGGCCTGTTTGCGCAGGAAGGCCGGAATGTCGTACTTGTCGACGCCGCTTTGCTGCAACGCCTCGACCGTCGAGGCGCGGTTGCGACGGATCACTGCCGGCACCGCATCGAGCTGCTGGTAGTCCACGGGCCCCGGAATATTGTCGGTACCCGTCTTCTGCGACACGACCAGCTGCGGCTTCGGCTGCCGCGCGGCTGACGCCATGCCGAGACCCGTGGCCACCACCGTGACGCGCAGCTGGTCGGCAAGAGAGTCGTCGTAGACCCCGCCGTAGATGATGGTCGCGTCCTCCGCGGCGAAGGTGCGGATGATGTTCATCACCTCCTTAGTCTCGCGCAGCTTGAGGCTCGGCTTCGAGGCGGTGATGTTGACCAGCACGCCGCGTGCGCCTGCGAGGTTGACCCCCTCGAGCAGCGGGCAGGCGATCGCCTGCTCAGCCGCGATGCGTGCGCGGTCGATGCCGCTCGCCATGGCCGAGCCCATCATCGCCATGCCCTGCTCCGACATCACCGTGCGCACGTCCTGGAAGTCGACGTTGACCAAGCCGGGGTTGTTGATGATTTCTGCGATGCCGGCGACGGCGTTGTTCAGCACATCATCGGCGGCTTTGAAGGCGTCTTCCTGCGTGACGTCCTCGCCCATCACCTCTTCGAGCTTGTCGTTGAGGATCACGATCAGCGAATCGACGTGCGGCGCGAGCGCCTCGAGGCCCGATTCCGCGATCTTCATGCGCTTGGAGCCCTCGAAGGTGAACGGCTTGGTCACCACCGCCACGGTGAGGATGCCGAGCGAGCGCGCCACTTCGGCGATCACGGGCGCGGCACCGGTACCGGTACCGCCTCCCATGCCGGCGGTAATGAACACCATGTGCGCTCCGGCGACCGTTTCCTCGATGCGATCGCGGTCGGCAATCGCCACCGCGCGCGCCTCTTCGGGCTTGGCCCCTGCACCCAGGCCGCTCGAGCCGAGCTGGATCTGGTTTGCCGCCTTGTTGCGCGCCAGCACCTGCGCGTCGGTGTTCACGGCGATGAACTCGACGCCCTGCACGCCCTGCTCGATCATGTGATTGACGGCGTTACCGCCGGCGCCACCGACGCCGATCACCTTGATCACCGGCCCCGTTACCTGACTGTCTACGATCTCGAACATGTTGTTATCTCCTTGCCAGTTTTTTTGACTTCTAAAAGTTGCGTTGAAACCACTCCCGCATGCGCTCCAGCACGGCTCTTACCGAGCCGCTCTGGCGCGAAAGCTTCCCGTGCTGCAATTGCGAAACTCCTTCGAGCAGCAAACCCACCGCCGTGGCGTAGCGCGGCGCGCGCACCACGTCGGCGAGTCCGCCGGCGTAGCGCGGCACGCCGATGCGCACCGGCATGTGGAAAATTTCTTCACCGAGCTCGACCATGCCGCGCATCACCGCGGAGCCGCCGGTCAGCACCACGCCGGAGGACAGCAGCTCCTCGAAGCCCGACTCGCGCAGCACCTGCTGCACCAGCGAATAGAGCTCCTCGACGCGTGGCTCGATCACTTCGGCGAGCGTCTGGCGCGAAAGCGAGCGCGTACCGCGCTCGCCAATGCCCGGCACCTCGAGCATCTGGTTCGGATCGGCCAGCTGGCGCAGCGCCACACCGTGGCGGATCTTGAGCGCCTCGGCGTCCGCGGTCGGCGTGCGCAGCGCCATCGCCACGTCGTTGGTGATCTGGTCGCCGGCGATCGGCACCACCGCGGTGTGGCGAATCGCGCCATGCGTGAAGACCGCGATATCGGTCGTGCCGCCGCCGATGTCGAGCAGGCACACGCCGAGATCCTTCTCGTCCTCGGAGAGCACCGCGCGGGACGATGCCAGCGGCTGCAGGATCAGGTCGCTCACCTCGATGCCGCAGCGGCGCACGCACTTGATGATGTTCTGCGCCGCCGAGACCGCGCCGGTGACGATATGCACCTTCACCTCGAGGCGCACGCCCGACATGCCGATCGGCTCGCGCACGTCCTCCTGCCCGTCGATGATGAATTCCTGGCGCAGCACGTGCAGGATCTGCTGGTCGGTCGGAATATTCACTGCGCGCGCCGTCTCGATGGCGCGGTCGACATCGAGCGCGCCGACCTCGCGATCCTTGACCGCCACCATGCCGGTGGAGTTGAAGCTGCGAATGTGGCTGCCGGCGATGCCGACGAAAGCCGAGCTGATCTTGCAGTCGGCCATCAGCTCGGCTTCCTCGAGGGCGCGCTGGATCGCGGCCACCGTGGCCTCGATATTCACCACTACGCCCTTCTTCAGGCCTTTGGACTCGTGCGAGCCCATGCCGAGGACTTCCAGCCCACCATCGGGCGCGAGCTCCGCGACCAGGCACGCCACCTTCGAGGTGCCGATGTCGAGGGCCACGACCAGGTTTTTGTTTTCCTTGGCCATTAAGGATTTACGCCCCACCTCTCACGCGCAGCGCAAAGCCATTCGGGTAGCGCAGGTCCACGACCTCGCGCGTTTTGTCTGCCGTATCGGGGCTGCGCACATACGCGTCGACGAAGCGCGCGAGGCGTTGCTCGGCGAGCTCGGCATCGCGTCCCAGCGTGAGCTGCAAGCCGTTGGCAAGTCTCAGCTGCCAGGCGTGGCGCGGGCTGAGCGCGATGCGCTCGAGCCGGCTGCCGAGCGGCGCGAGCAGCTGCGAAAAGCGCGCATAGCGCAAGGTGACTTCCGCCTCGGTCCCCGGCGGTCCGATGAACACCGGCAACTCGACCTCGCTCGCCCCGGCGAAGCGCTCGCCGTGCGTGTTAACGAGCGCCTCCGCGCCCCAGCGGGCAAGCGGCACGTGCTCCTCGATGCTGATTTCCAGGCGGTCGGGCCAGACGCGACGCACGGCGGCGGCGCGTATCCAGGGCAGCCTCTCGAGCGCCGCACGCAGCTCGTCGATCGACACGGCAAAGAAGTTGCCGGCGGCGAGGCGCGCGATCGCCGCCTCGACTTGCACCTGCGCTGCCTGCTTGAGCGGTGTTCGCAGCTCCACCACGCGCAGCGGAAAGAGTGGCGAGCGCAGCAGCCAATGCAGCGCAGTGAGCGTGGAGGCGAGGACCACCAGCCCCACCAGCACGCCGGCCGCAAGGTTGAGCAGGCGCGGGTTATCCCACATGGGCGCCTTCCAGGATTTTCAGGCACAGGTCTTCATACGAGATGCCCACAGCCCGCGCGGCCATCGGCACCAGGCTGTGCCCAGTCATGCCGGGCGACGTATTTACTTCGAGCAGCCAGGGCTTGCCCGCGGCATCCAGCATCAGGTCGACGCGGCCCCAACCGATGCAGCCCACCAGCCTGAACGCGTTGAGTGCCAGTTCCTTCAACGCGGCCTCGTGGTCAGCGGGCAGGCCGCAGGGACAGAGGTATTGGGTGTCATCGGTGAAGTACTTGTTCTGGTAGTCGTAATTGCCCTGCGGCGCGACGATGCGGATCAGCGGCAGCGCCACGTCGCCCAGGATGCTTGCGGTGTACTCGGGGCCATCGATGAAGCTCTCCGCCAGCGCGATGTCGTGGTACTTCCGCGCGGCAAGCTCGTAGGCGGCCGGCAGCTGGGCGGCTTGCGTGACCTTCGTCAGGCCGAGGGTCGAACCTTCGTTTGCGGGCTTGACGATCAGCGGCAAGCCCAGCTCCTGCGCTACCGCGTGCCAATCGTCGCCCGCGGCGAGAATGCGGTAGCGCGGGGTCGGCAGGCCGTTGGCGAGCCAGATCATCTTGGTGCGCCACTTGTCCATGCCGATGGCCGAGCCGAGGACGCCGCTGCCGGTGTAGGGAATGCCCATGGCTTCGAGCGCGCCCTGCAGCGTGCCGTCCTCGCCGCCGCGCCCGTGCAGCGCGATGAAGCAGCGCGCGAACTTCTCCTGCTTGAGCTCGGCCAGGTCGCGCTCGGCCGGATCGAAGGGGTGCGCATCGACGCCCTTGGAGCGCAAGGCCTTAAGCACGCCGTTGCCGCTCATCAGCGAGATTTCCCGCTCGGCCGATTTGCCTCCCAGGAGCACCGCGACCTTGCCAAATTTCATGTCGGCTCTCCCACGATGCGCACCTCGGTCTGCAGCACCACGCCCTTCATCTGGTAGACCATGCGCTGGATATGCTGGATCAGCCATTCGATGTCGGAAGCGCGTGCCACGCCCTTGGGATTGACGATGAAGTTGGCGTGCTTCTCGGAAACGCGTGCCCCGCCGCGGCCGAAGCCCTTCAGGCCGCAGGCTTCGATCAGGCGCGCGGCGTGGTCCTTCGGCGGATTGCGGAACACGCTGCCGGCGTTGGGCAGCGAGAGCGGCTGCGTGGCGGTGCGCCGCGCGAGCAGCTCCTTCATGACGCCGCGCGAAGTCTCGCCGTCGCCGCTCTCGAGGCGGAACCAGGCGGCGGCAAACCATTCCTCGCGCGCCGGCTTCGGTGCGCAGTGCCGGTAGCCGATGTCGAACTGGTCGCGCCCACGCTCCACGATGGCGCCCTTGCGATCGATGGTCGCGACGCGCTCGACGATGTCCCAGGTCTCGCCGCCATAGCAGCCGGCATTCATCGCCAGCGCACCGCCGACGCAGCCCGGCACCCCGGCGAGGAATTCCGCGCCCTCGAGGTCCTGCAGCGCGGCGAAGCGCGCCACCTTCGGACTCGCGACACCGGCGTCGGCATAGATCAATCCGGCATCGATGCGCGGGCGGTGCGACGCCGCGTGCGTCAGCACCACCGTGCCGCGCCAGCCGCCGTCGCGCACCAGCAGGTTCGAGCCGAGCCCGACGAAAAACAGCGGCTCATCGTCCGGCAGCTGCGGCAGGAAAGTCGCGAGGTCCTCCGCGTCCTCCGGGATGTAGAACCGGTCGGCCGTGCCGCCGCAGCGCCAGCTGACGTGGCGGCTCATCGGCTCATCCCGCCTTAGTTGCCCGCGCAGTCCTTTGAATTGCAGGGTCTCCGCCATGTTCATGTCAGCTGCGCTGGAACGTTGCCGATGGAGCCGGCGCCCATCGTCAGGACGACGTCGCCGTCGCGCGCAACGCGCCGGATGGCAGCGGGCATCTCGGCGATGTCCTCGATGAATACCGGTTCGACTTTTCCGGCGACGCGCACTGCGCGCGCCAGCGAGCGGCCATCGGCTGCCACGATCGGCGTTTCGCCCGCCGCATAGACCTCGGCCAGCAGCACCGCATCCGCGGTGGAGAGCACCTTTACGAAGTCTTCGAAAAGATCGCGTGTACGCGTGTAGCGATGCGGCTGGAACGCGAGCACCAGACGCCTGCCGTTGAACGCACCGCGCGCGGCCTCCAGCGTCGCTGCCATCTCGGCCGGGTGATGCCCGTAGTCGTCGACCAGCGTGAAGGCGCCGCCGCCTTCGAGCGCGACCTCGCCGTACGACTGGAAGCGGCGTCCGACGCCGTGGAATTCGGCGAGCGCTTTGCGCACCGCTTCGTCCGGCACGCCGAGCTCATCAGCTACCGCGATCGCGGCGAGGGCGTTTAGCACGTTGTGACGACCCGGCAGATTGAGCAGCACTTCCAGCGAGCGCCCGCCGGCGCGCTGGGTGCGAAAGCGCATGCGCGGGCCTTCGTGGCTGATCGACTCGGCGCGGATGCTGCAATCCTCGCCCGTGCCATAGGTCACCACCGGTTTCGAGACCAGCGGCAGGATGTCGCGCACATTCGGATCGTCGCCGCACAGGATCGCCGCGCCGTAGAAAGGCAGGTTCTGCAGAAACTGGACGAAGGCCTGCTTCAGGCGAGGGAATTCCTGCCCATAGGTATCCATATGGTCGGCATCGATGTTCGTCACCACGGCGATCACCGGCTGCAGGTGCAGGAACGAGGCGTCCGACTCGTCGGCTTCGACGACGATGAAATCGCCGCCGCCGAGGCGCGCATTGCTGCCCGCGGCGTTCAAGCGGCCGCCGATGACGAAGGTGGGGTCGAGGCCACCTTCGGCGAGCACGCTCGCCACCAGGCTGGTAGTGGTGGTCTTGCCGTGCGTTCCAGCGATCGCCACGCCGCGCTTCAGGCGCATCAGCTCGGCGAGCATCAGGGCACGCGGTACCACCGGAATGCGCAGCTCGCGCGCGGCGACCAGCTCCGGATTGTCGGTCTGCACGGCGCTCGACACGACGACGGCATCGGCGCCATTGATCTGTTCGGGCTTGTGGTGCTGGAAGATCTTCACGCCCAGCGCGCCGAGCCTGCGCGTCGCGGCGTTCGCGGCGACATCCGACCCGCTCACCTGGTAGCCGAGATTCGCCAGCACCTCGGCGATGCCCGACATGCCGACGCCGCCGATGCCGACGAAGTGGATGCGCCGCACCTTGTGCTTCACCGCGCTAGCTCCATGCAGCGCTGCGCGACCAACTGCGCAGCATCCGGTTTGCCCAGCGTGCGCGCATTGCGCGCCATCTGCAGCAGCGCCGCGCGGTCGAGCGAGCCGATGAGCTCGGCCAGCCGCTCGGCGGTGAGGCTGCGCTGCGGCAGCAATATCGCCGCGCCGCGATCGGCGAGAAAACGGGCATTCGCCGTCTGGTGATCGTCGACCGCGTGGGGAAAGGGCACCAGGATGCTCGCCATGCCGCCCGCCGAGAGCTCGGCGATGGTCACGGCGCCGGCGCGACAGATCACGAGATCGGCCTCGGCGTAGCGCCGCGCCATGTCGTCGATGAAGGCGACCAGCTCGCCCTGCACGCCGGCCGCAGCATAGCTCGCGCGCAGGCTGTCCAAATGTTTCTCACCGGACTGGTGAACGACGAGCGGTCGCTGTCCGAGCAGCGCGAGCGCGCGCGGCACGGTCTCGTTCAGGACCTGCGCACCGAGGCTGCCGCCGACAACCAGCAGCTTCAGCGATCCTTCGCGGTTGCGGAAGCGCTCCTCGGGCGGCGCGATCGCCGCGATGTCGGCGCGCACCGGGTTGCCGGTCCATTCGGCGTGGGCGAGCGTGTCCGGAAACGCGACCATCACCTTGTCCGAAACGCCGGCGAGCACGCGATTGGCGAGCCCCGGGATCGCATTCTGCTCATGCAGCGCGAGCGGACGTCCGAGGAGCGAGGCCATCATGCCGCCAGGAAAGGCGACATAGCCGCCCAGCCCGAGCACCACGTCGGGCCGGATGCGGCGGATGTGGCCTGCGCTCTCCCAGAAGGAAAACAAGAGATTCGCCGGCAGCAGCAGTTTCTGCAGCAGGCCCTTGCCTCGCGCCGCGCGCGCGCGGATCCATGCCGCGGCATAGCCATGGCGCGGCACCAGCCTTTCCTCCATGCCGCCGCGCGCGCCCATCCATACCACCTGCCAACCGGCGGCGCGTACCTGCTCGGCGACGGCGAGGCCGGGGAAGATGTGCCCGCCGGTGCCGCCCGCCATGATGAGCAGCGTCCTCATGCGTGCAGTCCCCGGGCAAGCTGGCGGTTCTCCCAGTCGATGCGCAGGAGAATCGCGAGCGCGACGAAGTTCACCATCAAACCCGATCCGCCATAGCTCATGAGCGGCAGCGTCAGGCCCTTGGTCGGCAGCACGCCCAGGTTCACGCCCATGTTGATGAACGCCTGGATGCCAAGCCAGATGCCGATGCCTTGCGCGGTCAGCGCGGCGAAGTGGCGCTCGCGCGACGCGGCCTGGCGGCCGATGGCGAAGGCACGCGCCACGATCCACGCAAAGAGCACGATTACCAGCAACACTCCGGCGAAGCCGAGCTCCTCGCCGAGCACCGCGAGCAGGAAGTCGGTATGCGCCTCGGGCAGGTAGTGCAGCTTCTCCACGCTCGCGCCCAGGCCGACGCCGAGCCACTCGCCACGCCCGAAGGCGATCAGCGCATGCGAGAGCTGATAGCCGCTGCCGAACGGATCGGCCCACGGATCCATATAGCCGAAGATGCGATGCATGCGATACGGCGAGGCGAGCACCAGCACGACGAAACCCACCACCAGCATGCCGAGCAGCGCGGCGAAATGCCGGCCGTTCATGCCACCGAGGAACAGCAGCGCAAAGGCCGTGACGGCGATGACCACGAGCGCGCCGAAATCGGGCTCGCGCAAGAGCAGCCACGAGACCAGCAGCATCACCGCGAGCATTGGCAGCAGGCCGCGCCTGAAGCTCTTCAGCACGCTGTGCTTTCGAACGGTGTAGTCCGCGGCATAGAGCACCGCGGCGAGCTTCATCAGCTCGGAGGGCTGCACGCTGACGATCGGCAGCGCAAGCCAGCGGCGCGCACCATTCACCTCGCGCCCGATACCGGGAATCAGCACCAGCGCCAGCAGCGCCACGCCCGCTAGGAACAGCCAGGGCGCCGCGCGTTGCCACCAGCGCGCCGGCACGAGGAACACCATCAGCGCGGCGCCGAGGGCGGCAGAAAGAAAAATCGTGTGGCGGGCGAGGAACCAGGCCGCGCTGTTGCCGGTGTAGCGGTTCGCCTCCGCGGTGGCGATCGATGCCGAATACACCATCACCAGACCCGCGGCGGCGAGCAGCAATGCCGCCCAGGCGAGCGAGCGGTCGTACTCGGCGGCCGGCGCGTTACGCGCAAAGACGAACATCTTGCTCATGAGAGGGCCCGCACGGCGGCGGCGAAGACCTCGCCGCGCTGCTGGTAGTCGCGAAACATGTCGAAGCTCGCGCAGGCCGGTGACAGCAGCACCGCCTCGCCCGGCTTGACGAGCTCTGCCGCGCGCCGCACTGCCGCTTCCAGCGTCGCGCAGCGCTCGGTCGGCAACCCGGCGAGCGCCGCCTCGATGAGCGGCGTATCGCGCCCGATCAGCAGCACCTGCGCCGCGAACTCGCGCACCGGCGCGCGCAGCGGCGAGAAGTCCTGCCCCTTGCCCTCTCCGCCGAGAATCAGCAGCGCCCTTTTGCCCAGGCCGCGCAGCGCTGCGATGGTGGCGCCGACGTTGGTCCCCTTGGAATCGTCGTACCACTGCACGCCATCGCGCGTCGCCACGAGCTCCAGCCGATGCGGCAAACCGCGAAACGATTTCAGCCCGGCGGCGAGCTTCTCGCGCGGCAGCCCAAAGGCGCGCACCAGTGCGCAGGCGGCGAGCGCATTGGCGGCGTTATGGGCGCCGTGGATCGGCAAGGCGCCCACTTCGACGATTCTGGAGCTAGCCTCGATGAGCCAGCCGTCGGCCACGCCGAGTGCGTCATCCGACCGCGGAGCATCGAGCCCAAAGCTGATCACACTCCGGCCGGGGAGCGCCATTGCGGCCGACGCGCGATCGTCGCGGTTCAGCACCTGCACGCCATCGCCCTGAAAGATGCGCGCCTTCGCCGCGCCGTACTGCCTGATGCCCGCGTAGCGGTCGAGATGGTCTTCGCTCAGGTTGAGCATCGCCGCGGCGCGCGGATTAAGCGACCACTGGGTTTCGAGCTGGTAGCTCGAGAGCTCGAGCACCCAGACGGCCGGCGGCGTCTTCCTTCCCATTACGGCCTCGAGCACCGGCGGCGAGATATTGCCGGCCATCTCGGCGTCGATGCCCGCGCTCTTCAACAGGTGGCGGGCGAGCGCGGTGACCGTGCTTTTGCCATTGGTGCCGGTCACTGCGAACACCGGCACGCGGTTTTCCCAGGCGAACAGCTCGACATCGCCCAGCAGCGGGATCGAGCGCGCCAGCGCCTCGCCGATCAGCGGCGCGTCGAGCGGCAGTCCTGGGCTGATGCAAGCGAGATCAACGCCTTCGAGCAGTGCCGAGGTGAACGGACCCAGGCGCACATCACCGCTAAAGCTTCGTGGAGGCGTGGCACGCGTATCGGCGACGCGCACGCGCGCTCCGTGGTGCTCGGCCCAGCGCGCAACCGAAAGCCCGGTGTCGCCGAGTCCCAGCACGAGCACGCGTTTGCCCGCGAGATGCACTCGCTCGGGCCGCGGCAGGAGCTGGAATGCGGGCTCGCGCATCATCGCAGCTTGAGCGTCGAGAGCCCGAACAGCACCAGCATCATGGTGATGATCCAGAAGCGCACCACCACCTGGCTTTCCTTCCAGCCCTCGAGCTCGTAGTGATGGTGCAGCGGCGCCATGCGGAAGATGCGCTTGCCGCCGCTCCATTTGAAGTACAGCACCTGGATCATCACGGAAAGCGTCTCGGCGACGAACACGCCGCCCATGATGAAAAGCACGATCTCCTGGCGCACGATCACGGCCATGGTGCCGAGCGCTGCGCCGAGGGCGAGCGCGCCGACATCTCCCATGAAGACTTCCGCCGGATAAGCGTTGAACCACAAGAAGCCAAGCCCGGCCCCGGCGAGCGCCCCGCAGATGACGGCAAGCTCGCCCGCGCCGGGAATGTAGGGCAGGCCGAGATACTTGGAGAACACGGCGTGGCCAGCGACATAGGCGAACACGCCAAGCGCGCTGCCCACCATCACGGTCGGCATGATCGCGAGGCCATCGAGCCCGTCGGTGAGGTTCACGGCGTTCGAGGTGCCGACGATGACGAAGAACGTGAGCACGATGAAGCCGATCGTGCCCAGGGGATAAGCCACGAACTTGAAGAACGGCACGATCAGCTGGTTCAGCGCCGGCATGCTTTGCGCGAGCCACGCGAGGTAACCCGCCGCGGCGAGGCCGATCACCGATTGCCAGAAGAATTTCGCCTTGGCGGAAAGCCCCTTGGGATTGCGGTGCACGACCTTGCGGTAGTCATCGACCCATCCGACCGAGCCGAAGGCGAGCGTGACCAGCAGCACCACCCAGAGCAACCTGTTCGACAGGTCGCCCCAAAGGAGCGTGGTGACGCAGATCGAGACCAGGATCAACGCGCCGCCCATGGTCGGCGTGCCCGCCTTGGTGAGGTGCGAGCGCGGGCCGTCGTCGCGCACCGCCTGGCCGATCTTGTACGCCGTGAGCTTGCGGATCATCGCCGGTCCCACGATGAACGAGATCGCGAGCGCGGTGAGCGCCGCGAGCACCACGCGCAGCGTGATGTAGGTGAAGACGTTGAAGACGCGCAGCCTGGCGTCGGTCGCGAGCCACGTCGCGAGCTCATACAGCATTCAGGCCTCCCTGCGCGGCGAGCGCATCGGCCACGCGCTCCATCTGCATGAAGCGCGATCCCTTCACGAGGATCGTCGCCCCGGCGGCGGCCTCGCGCGACGCGGCCTTCACGAGCGCATCGAGGTCGCGGAAGTGCATCGCGCCCTTGCCGAACGCCTGCACCGCGTGGGTGCTGGCCTCGCCGAGGGCCATGAGCGCGTCGACGCCGGCCTCGCGCGCAAAGGTGCCGACCTCGGCGTGCATGGCCTCGGCGTCGCCGCCCAGCTCGCCCATGTCGCCCATCACGAAGACCTTTCGCCCGGGCTCGTCCACGAGCACGCGCAGCGCCGCCTTCATCGATTCGGGGTTGGCGTTGTAGCTGTCGTCGATCACGGCGCCGCCGAAGGCGCCGCGGCGGCGCTGCAGCCGGCCCGGAACGCCGGCGAAATGCGTGAGGCCCTCCTGCATCGCGGCGAGCGGGATCTCGAGCGCGTAGGCGGCGGCGCACGCGGCCATCGCGTTGCGCACGTTGTGCTCGCCGCGTACCTGCAGGGTGACCGCAAACGCGTCGGTCGGCGTGACGAAACGCGACTGCGAGCCCGCCGCGCTCGCGCGCACGTTGGCGCTCTCGCTGAAACCGAAAGTCACGATGCGCCGGCCCGCATTGAGGCCCTTCCAGTACGAGGCGTACGGATCGTCCTCGTTCACCACCGCGATTCCCGCGGCATCCAGCCCCGCGTAGATCTCGCCCTTGGCGCGCGCCACCGCCTCGAGGCTGCCCAGGATGCCCACGTGCGCGCGCTGCGCGTTGTTCACGATGGCGACGGTGGGCTGCGCGATGCGCGTGAGGTAGTCGATCTCGCCCTCGTGGTTCATGCCCATCTCGATCACGGCGAAGCGGTGGCCGTCGCGCAGCTTGAGCAGCGTGAGCGGCATGCCGATGTCGTTGTTCAAGTTGCCCTGCGTGGCGAGCACCGGCGCCCGCGAGCCGCAATACGCCGCGAGGATCGACGCGAGCATCTCCTTCACGGTCGTCTTGCCGTTGCTGCCGGTGAGCGCCACGACCGGCAGCGCGAAGCGCTCGCGCCAATGCGCCGCGAGGCGCCCGAGCGCGAGGCGCGTGTCGGTGACGACGACCTGCGAGATCGGCACGCCGCCTTCGGCCGCGCGCGAGGTGAGCGCGGCGGCCGCGCCGTGGCGCATCGCCTGCTCCACGTACTCGTTGCCGTCGAAGCGCTCGCCGCGCAGCGCCACGAAGAGGTCGCCCGCGTTCACGGCGCGGCTGTCGGTGGTGACGCCGGAGAAGCCCGCATTCGCGCCGCGGAGCGTGCCGCCCACCGCGCGCGCGGCCTCCTCGAGGTCCATCATCACGGAGCGCGACGCGCCCTCACGCGACGACAGGTGATTCACCGGCTCGCTTCCGTTCATCGCGACGCGCTCTCCCACTCGGCGAGCGCGGCGCGCGCGACCTCGCGGTCGCTGAAGGGATGCCGCACTCCGGCGATCTCCTGGTAGGTCTCGTGGCCCTTGCCCGCGAGCAGCACGATGTCGCCCGGGCTCGCCTGGTGCACCGCGGAGAAGATCGCCACCTGGCGGTCCTCGATCGCTTCGGCCGCGCCCGGCGAGATTCCGGCGAGCACCTGCTCGATGATCGCCATCGGGTCTTCGCTTCTCGGGTTGTCGCTCGTGACGATCACGCTGTCGGCGAGGCGCACGGCGGCCTGCGCCATGAGCGGGCGCTTGCCGGCATCGCGATCGCCGCCGCAGCCGAACACGCACACGAGCCGGTGTCCCGCCGCCACCGTCGGGCGCAGCGCCTCGAGCGCCTTCTCCAGCGCGTCGGGCGTGTGCGCATAGTCGACGACGACGAGCGGAGCCGCGCCGCCGCCGACGCGCTCCAGCCGGCCCGGTACGGGCTGCAGTTGGCCCACCGCGACCACCGCCTGCTCGAACGCGACATCGGCCGCGATCAGCGCGCCCAGCACCGCGAGGAGGTTCGAGACGTTGAAGGCGCCGAGCACCGCGGCACTCACTTCGCCCGAGCCCCACTGCGAGTCGACGTGGAAGCGAACGCCCGCCTCCGACAATCCGATGCGCGAGGCGCGAAGCCGCGCCCCTTCGCGCGTGCCGAACGTGATCACGTCGCCGGCGAGGCGCGCGGCGAAGCTGGCGCCCCAGTCGTCGTCGATGTTGACCACCGAGTGCGTGAGACCGCGCGCCGAGAAGAGGCGGAACTTCGCCTCCGCGTACGCTTCCATCGTGCCGTGGTAGTCGAGGTGGTCGCGCGTGAGGTTGGTGAAGACCGCGGCGTCGTACTTGATGCCCGCCACGCGCGCCTGGTCCAGCCCGTGGCTGGAGACTTCCATGGCGACCGCACGGGCGCCGCGGCGAAGGTAATCGGCGAGCAGCCGCTGCAGCACGATCGGATCCGGGGTGGTGTTCTTCGCCTCGGCGCGCTCGCCCACCAGTCCGTTGCCCAGCGTGCCGATCACCGCCGAGCGCCGGCCGATGGAATCGAGGGCCGCCGCGATCCACTGGGACACCGAGGTCTTGCCGTTGGTGCCCGTCACGCCCGCCATCCACAGCGAATCGGAAGGGTTGCCGTACACCTCGCCTGCGATG
>DASWER010000403.1:0-3662 GCA_036394655.1 Burkholderiales bacterium | reverse complement strand
GAATCGGCGATGCGGTAGTTGAACTCGGTGATGTTGCTGCCGCCGAGGGTGGCGCAGAACTTCTTGAAGCTGCCGGGACGCTCCGGGATGGTGACCGCGAGCACCGCCTCGCGATGCTCGCCGAGCTCGGCCTCCTCGGCGATGAAGCGCAGCCGGTCGAAGTTGGTGTTCGCGCCCGAGGCGACCGCGACCAGCGTCTTGCCGCGCGCCCCATGGCGTTCGACCCAGGCTTTTGCGCCGGCGACGGCGAGCGCGCCCGCTGGCTCGAGCACCACGCGCGTGTCCTCGAAGACGTCCTTGATCGCGGCGCAGATTTCATCGGTGTCGACCAGCACCATGTCGTCGACCAGCGCGCGGCACAGGCGGAAGGTTTCGCGGCCGACTTGCTTCACCGCGACGCCGTCGGCAAACAGGCCGACGTGATCGAGCTTGATGCGCCTGCCCGCCTCGAGCGAGCGCGTCATCGCCGCCGCATCGACCGGCTCGACGCCGATGATCCGCACCGCCGGGCGCACGCGCTTCACGTAGGCCGCGATGCCGGAGATCAGGCCGCCGCCGCCGACCGGCACGAAGATCGCGTCGAGCTCCCCGGGATGCTGCCGCAGGATCTCCATGCCGATGGTGCCCTGCCCCGCGATCACCTCCGGATCGTCGTAGGGATGCACAAAGGCGAGGCGCCGCTTGCGCTTGAGGCGCATGGCCTCCTGATAAGCCTCGGCGTAAGAGTCGCCGTGCAGCCGCACTTCGGCGCCGCGCGAGCGCACCGCGTCGACCTTGATGCGCGGCGTGGTCACCGGCATCACGATCAGCGCGCGGCAGCCCAGGCGCTGCGCCGCGAGGGCGACGCCCTGCGCATGGTTGCCGGCGCTCGCCGCGATCACGCCGCGCGCCAGGCGCGCGCGCGGCAGCGCCGCCATCTTGTTGTAGGCGCCGCGCAGCTTGAACGAGAACACCGCCTGCAAGTCCTCGCGCTTGATGAGCAGCCGGTTCTTCAGGCGCTTGGAGAGCGCGCGCGCCGCCTCGAGGGGCGACTCGATCGCCACGTCGTAGACCCGCGCCTTGAGGATGCGCTCGAGGTAGTCGCTGCGCTTCACGCGCAAAATCTAGCATGGCGCTGGTAACCTTGCGCCGGAGACAGCGATGACCCGATTCCATACCTACTACCAGCGCTTCGAAAGCACGGTGGCTCTGACGCTCACCTTGATCGTCGCGCTGGTCATCATCGTCGCGCTTTACCGCCTCGCTGAATCGGTGCTCGCCGGGCTGTTGTTGGGCGTGCTCGATCCCCTCGAGCCTGCGGTCTTCCAGCGCGTGTTCGGCGAGATCCTCACGCTGCTGATCGCGTTGGAGTTCAACCACACGCTGCAATATTCGGTCGCCCGCGAGCAAAGCATCATCCAGACGAAGGTCGTGCTGCTGATCGCGCTGCTCGCGGTGGCGCGCAAGTTCATCGTGCTGGACATCAACGACGTGACCGCTGCGCATCTCTTCGCCCTGGCCGCCGTGACACTCGCACTCGCCATCGGCTACTGGCTGATGTGCGAGCGCGACGATCGCCTGCTGCGCCGCAGCCCGTGAACCTGCAATCCCTGCGCGAGCGCGCGCGCCGCCTCAAGATCGAGCTGATCGCGCTCGCCCTCGCGGCGCGCCATCCGCAGACGCCGTGGTACGCGAAGCTGATCGTCGCCGGCTGCGTGGCTTACGCGCTGACGCCGGTGGACCTGATCCCCGATGCGATTCCCGTCGTCGGCTTGATCGACGACCTGATTTTCGTTCCGCTCGCCGTCGCGTTCGCGGTGCGCTTCATCCCGGCGCCGGTGCTCGCCGACTGCCGCACCCGCTCGCACGAGATCGAAGCGCGCGCGCCGCGCTTGAGCCGCACCGCCTGGCTGCTGATCGGCGCCGCGTGGCTCACGGTCTTGGTGTTGATCGCGCTCTGGACCATCGGCTGATGCGCACCCAGGTCGGCATCGTTGGCGCCGGACCCGCGGGCCTGCTGCTGTCGCATCTGCTGCACCTCGAAGGCATCGACTCGGTGGTGATCGAGTCGCGCAGCCGCCAGGAGATCGAGGCGACGATCCGCGCCGGCGTACTGGAGCAGGGCACCGTGGATCTGCTGAAGCAAAGCGGGCTGGGTGAGCGCATGCAGCGAGAGGGCGCAGTGCACAAGGGGATCTACCTGCGCTTCGCCGGGCGCAGCCATCGCATCGATTTTCCGAGCCTCACCGGCGGGCGCGCGATCACCGTCTATGCGCAGCACGAGGTGATCCGCGACCTGGTCGCAGCACGCGTAGCGGCGCAAGGCAAGTTGCTGTTCGAGGTGAAGGACGCGGCGGTCTACGACCTCGACACGCGCGAGCCGAAGGTGCGCTTCCACCACGGCGGCAAGCTGGTCGAGCTGGAGTGCGATTTCATCGCCGGCTGCGACGGCTTCCACGGCATCACGCGGCCCTCGATCCCGTCGCGCATGCGCCACGAGTTCACGCGCGTCTATCCGTTCGGCTGGCTCGGCCTGCTGGTCGAGGCGCCGCCGTTCACCGATGAGCTGATCTACACTCACCACGAGCGCGGCTTCTCGCTCATCAGCACGCGCTCGCCGCAGATCCAGCGCCTCTACCTGCAATGCAATCCGGACGACGCGGCCGCCGACTGGCCGGACAGCCGCATCTGGGAGGAGTTGCACGCGCGGCTCGGGCGCATCGAGAACGTCAAGCTGACCGAGGGCCGCATCTTCAACAAAGCGGTGATCGCGATGCGCAGCTTCGTCGTCGAGCCGATGCGCTGCGGGCGCCTGTTCCTCGCCGGCGACTCGGCGCATATCGTGCCGCCGACCGGTGGCAAGGGGCTCAACCTGGCCGCCGCGGATGTGCGCGTGCTGTCGCAGGCATTGGTGGCGTTCTACAAAGGCGGCAGCGAAGCGCTGCTCGAGGCCTATTCCGCCACCGCGCTGCGCCGCGTCTGGCGCGCCGAGCATTTCTCGTGGTGGATGACCTCGCTGCTGCACCGCTTCCACGACGAGTCGCCGTTCCACCACCGGCTGCAGCTCTCCGAGCTGGATTACCTGGTGAGCTCGCGCGCCAAGGCGCAGACTCTGGCCGAGAACTACGTCGGCCTGGCCCTCGAATGAACGCGGACGATTATGAAATTGCGGTGCGGCTGCTCGCGGCGCTGGCGGCGGGCGCGCTGATCGGCTACGAGCGGTCGTACCATGGCCGGCCGGCGGGCTTTCGCACGCACGCGCTGGTGTGCACCGCCTCGAGCCTCTTGATGCTGGTCACGGTGTACGAGGCGCACTGGATGCGCGCCACGACCGCGCTGGTGCAGATCGACCCGACGCGCATGGCGCAGGGCATCATGACCGGCATCGGCTTCCTCGGCGCCGGCGTGATCATCAAGGAAGGCCTGTCGGTGCGCGGCCTGACTACCGCGGCCTCGATCTGGATCACCGCCGCGATCGGCATCCTTGCCGGCATCGGCTTCTACTTTCCGATGGTCGCGGCCGTGGTTCTGACGCTCGGCGTGCTGGCGTTCTTCCGCTGGATCGAGGCGCGCATGCCGTCGCAGGCCTACTACCACTTCTCGGTGCGCTTCGCGCGCGGCGCCGGGATGAGCGAGCGGCAGCTGCGCGAGCTGGTCGAGTCGCACGGCTTCAGCATCGCCAA
>DASWER010000402.1:0-4291 GCA_036394655.1 Burkholderiales bacterium | reverse complement strand
GAGAACGTCATCACCGAGCACGAGCCCACCATGGGCGGCGAGGATTTCTCCTTCATGCTGCAGGAGCGTCCCGGCGCCTACGTGTTCCTCGGCCAGGGCGGCGCCCAGGGGGGCTGCCTGCTGCACAATCCGAACTACGATTTCAACGACGAGGTGATTCCGCTCGGCGCCGGCTATCTCGCGGCGCTGGTGGAAGAGGCCTTGCCGCTCAAATAAGAGGGGGAAACATGCGCGCTTTACTACTGGTGTTGGCGCTCATTGCGGCGCCGGTCCATGCCGTGACGCTGAAGTGGGCCGCACAGAACGACGTCCTGACGCTCGATCCGCATTCGCAGAACCACGCCACGACGCACGCTGTCCTGCAGTACACGTACGAAGGGCTGGTGCGCTATACCAAGGACTACAAGATCGAGCCCAGCCTCGCCGTGAAGTGGGAGGAGGTCTCGCCGACGCAATGGCGCTTCAACCTGCGCAAGGGCGTCAAGTTCCACGACGGCGCGCCGTTCACCGCCGACGACGTGGTGTTCTCCTTCGGCCGCATCAAGCAGCCGCAGGGCACCAACCAGATCTACGTCAGCGGCATCAAGGAAGTGAAGAAGATCGACGACTACACCGTCGAGTTGCTGCTCGACGGCCCCTCGCCGATCCTGCTGAGGAACATCGTCGACTTTCGCATCATGAGCAAGTCCTGGTCGGAGAAGAACCGCTCGCAGAACATCCAGGACTACAAGGCGAAGGAAGAGACCTACGCCTCGCGCAATACCAACGGCACCGGGCCCTACCTGATCAAGGGCTGGGAGCCCGACAAGCGCATCGTCTTCGCGCTGAACAAGGACTGGTGGGGCAAGCTCGACGGCAACGTCACCGACGTGGTCTACACGCCGATCAAATCGGATGCCACGCGGGTCTCGGCGCTGCTCTCCGGCGACGTCGATCTGGTCACCGACCTGCCGACGCAGGACGTCGAGCGCCTGCGCAAGGACGCGAATCTCAGGGTGCTCGACGGCCACGAGGTGCGCACCATCTTCATCGGCCTGGACCAGTACAACGACGAGCTCAAGTACTCCAACGTGAAGGGTAAGAACCCGATGAAGGACCTGCGGGTGCGCCGCGCCCTCAACATGGCGGTCGACCGCGAGGCGATCAAGAAGGTCACCATGCGCGGGCTCTCGATCCCCGCGGGCATCATGGTGGCGCCGGGCGTGCACGGCTATTCGAAGGACATCGACCTCGTGCCGAAGGTCGACCCGGCCGGGGCGAAGAAGCTGCTCGCCGAGGCGGGCTACCCGGACGGCTTCGAGTTCACGCTCGACTGCCCGAACAACCGCTACGTCAACGACGAGAAGATCTGCCAGGCGCTGGTGTCGATGTGGGCGCGCGCCGGCGTGCGCGTCAGGCTGAATGCGATGCCGTTCGCCAACTTCATCCCGAAAATCCTCAACCTCGACACCAGCGCCTACATGCTGGGCTGGGGCGTGCAGACTTTCGACGCGCTCTACTCGCTGCAGTCGCTGGTGCGCACCAAGACCAGCGGCGCCGACGGCAGCTTCAACCAGGGCCGCATCAGCGATGCGAAGCTCGACCAGCAGATCGACGCCCTCAAGATCACCACCGACACCAAGGTACGCGACGCGATGCTGCGCGAGGCGCTGATCACAACGCGCGACCAGGCCTACTACGTGCCGCTGCACCACCAGCTCAGGCCCTGGGCGATGAAGAAGGGCGTCAGCATTCCGCATAGTCCCGACGATCGGCCGCAGGCGCGCTTTGCCACGGTGAAGTGATTTTCCTGCTGCTTAGATTTGTTCCTTAAGACCGTCTGGCAGCACGACCTGGCGTGGAGCTTCCGCCGGTCGCCGGTCACCGTGGTCGCCGCGATCCTCACCGTGGTCTGCGTCGGCGCGGCGCTGGCCGCGCCGTGGCTCGCGCCGCAGGATCCCTTCAACATGGCGGCGCTCAACCTGAACGACGCCTTCACGCCGCCGGCCTGGGACGAAAGAGGCGTCGGCCGCTACCCGCTGGGCACCGACAACCAGGGCCGCGACATCCTGTCGACCATCATGCACGGGGCCCGCATCTCGCTTGGCGTGGGACTCGCCTCGGTCTTCCTTTCTTTGGTCTTTGGCGTGTCCCTGGGCCTGCTCGCCGGCTATTTCGGCGGCCGGCTGGACGCCGTGATCATGCGCATCGCCGACGTGCAGCTCTCCTTCCCGGCGATCCTGATCGCGCTGCTGGTCGACGGCGTGGCGCGCGTCGCGCTGCCGGCCGAGCGCCATGACGACATCGCGATACCGGTGCTGGTGCTCTCGATCGGCTTTGCCGGCTGGGTGCAGTACGCGCGCACGGTGCGCGGCTCGACGATGGTCGAGCGCGAGAAGGAGTACGTCCAGGCGGCGCGGGTCATCGGCCGCCGGCCGCTGGCCATATTGCTGCTGCATGTGCTGCCGAACGTCACCGGGCCGGTGCTGGTCATTGCCACGATTCACATCGCCACCGCGATCATCACCGAGGCGACGCTCTCCTTCCTCGGCGTCGGCGTGCCGGCGACGCGCCCCTCGCTCGGCACGCTGATCCGCATCGGCAACGAGTTCCTCTATTCCGGCGAATGGTGGATCACGGTGTTCCCGGGGCTCGCGCTGGTGATCCTGGTGCTGTCGGTCAACCTGCTGGGCGACTGGCTGCGCGACGCGCTGAATCCCAAGCTGCGATGATCCTCGAGGTCGTCGGCCTGAAGGTGGAATTCCCGACGCGCCGCGGCACGCTGACGGCGCTCGACGGCATCTCGTTCTCGATCGCGCCCGGCGAGGTGCTCGGGGTGGTCGGCGAATCGGGCGCCGGCAAATCGATCACCGGACTTGCGATCATCGGCCTGCTCGAGCCGCCGGGACGCATCGCCGCGGGCGAGGTGCGCCTCGAAGGCCGGCGCATCGACAACCTGCCGCAGGAGGAGCTGCGCCGCCTGCGCGGGCGGCGCATCGGCGTCGTGTTCCAGGATCCGCTGACTTCGCTCAACCCGCTCTACACCATCGGCCGCCAGCTCGAAGAAACCATCCTCACGCATCTGTCCCTGTCCAAATCGGAGGCGCGGCTGCGCGCCCTTTCGCTGTTGCGTGAAGTCGGCATCCCGGCCCCCGAGGGCCGCTACCACCACTATCCGCACCAGTTTTCCGGCGGCATGCGCCAGCGCGTGGTGATCGCGCTCGCGCTGGCCGCCGAGCCGCAGCTCCTGATTGCGGATGAGCCGACCACGGCGCTCGATGTCTCGATCCAGGCGCAGATCATCACGCTCCTCAAGCGCCTGGCGCAGGAGCGCGGCACCGCGGTGATGCTGATCACCCACGACATGGGCGTGATCGCCGAGACCGCGCAGCGCGTCGCGGTGATGTACGCCGGGCGCATCGTCGAGCTCGGCGCGGTGCGCGACGTGATCCACGCGCCAAAGCATCCCTATACCGTCGGCCTGATGGGCTCGATCCCGCGCATCGCCGCGAAGCGGAGCCGCCTGGTGCAGATCGACGGCGCGATGCCGCGGCTGAATGCCATCCCGCCGGGCTGCGCCTTCAATCCGCGTTGCCCGCGACGCTTCGAGCCCTGCACCGTGAAACGCCCCGAATTGATGCCGGCGGGCACCAGCCTGGCGGCGTGCTGGCTGCATGCCGCTGCTTAAGCTCGAGGGCGTCAGCCGCGACTTCGATGTCTCGCGGCCGTGGCTGAACCGCGTGCTGGAGCACGAGCCGCGGCGCCTGCTGCGCGCCGTGGACCGCGTGAGCTTCGAGGTGGCCACGGGAGAAACGCTGGCACTCGTCGGCGAGTCCGGCTGCGGCAAATCGACCGTAGCGCGGCTCATCGTTGGCCTGTATCAGCCGACCGAAGGCCGCGTCGAGTACGGCGGCCGGCGCATGCAGATGATCTTCCAGGATCCCTATGCCAGCCTGAATCCGCGCTGGCGCGTGCGCGACATCGTCGAAGAGCCGATCCGCGCGCTGCGCACGCCTGCGCGCGTGGACAAATTGCTGCTGCAGGTCGGCCTGTCTGCCGACGACGGCGAAAAGTACCCGCACGAATTCTCCGGCGGCCAGCGCCAGCGCATCTCGATCGCGCGCGCGCTGGCCGGCGAGCCCGACTTCCTGGTGTGCGACGAGCCGACCTCGGCGCTCGACGTCTCGGTGCAGGCGCAGATCCTGAACCTGATGAGCGACCTGCAGGCGCGGCTCGGCCTCACCTACCTCTTCATCTCGCACAACCTGGCGGTGGTCTCGCAGATCGCCGACCGCGTCGGCGTGATGTACTT
>DASWER010000401.1:0-7511 GCA_036394655.1 Burkholderiales bacterium | reverse complement strand
TGCTGGAACGCCGCGGGGTCGTTGATCAGCTCCGGCGTGGCCTGGATCGAGGTCGCCTTGGCGCGCGCCTCGGTCACGCCGATCAGCACCTGCTGCTCCTGCGCGGCGAAGCCCTTCACGGTGTTCACCAGGTTGGGAATCAGATCAGCCCGGCGCTGGTACTGATTGACCACCTCGGCCCAGGCGGCCTTCACCTGCTCGTCGGACGATTGCAGCTGGTTGTAGCCGCAGCCGGTTAGAAGCAACACGCAAAGGAGGGCGGCAAGTCGTTTCATAGGGTCCTCATGGATGAGCGCGCAATTCTACGGCGGGCACGCAGATTGCAAGCGGTGGCCTGATGGCCGACACGCTCCTTGCCTGCCAGACCTGCGGACTCACGCAACGCATCGACCGGCTCGAGCCGGGCACGGTCGCGGAATGCATCCGCTGCGGCTCGCCGATCACCTGGCGCGGCCTGGGCGGCCTCGACGTCAGCCTGGCGTTCACCGTGTCGGCGCTGGTGCTGTATGTCCCGGCCAACCTCTACCCGATCCTGAGCATGAACATGTACGGCGCCTATTCCGAGAACACGGTGTGGGACGGCGTCGTCAGCCTGTGGCAATACAACGAGTACTTCGTCGCCATCGTGGTGTTCCTCGCGAGCATCGTGATCCCGCTCATCAAGCTGCTGGGGCTTTTCTTCCTGATCGTGAGCGCGAAATTGGGCAAGGGCCGGCGCCTGCGCAGCCGTACGAAAATCTACCGCTTCCTGGACGTCATCGGTCCGTGGGCGATGCTCGACGTGTTCCTGCTCGCGATCCTGGTATCGCTGGTCAAGCTCGGCGATCTCGCCCGCGTGATGCCGGGACCGGGGCTGCTCGCGTTCACCTGCGTGGTGATCTTCACCATTCTCGCTACGCAGAGCTTCGATCCGAAGCTGATCTGGAACCGTGACCTGGTAGAGGCATAAGGGTGGAGAAATGAGCGGCGACGAGATCCCCAAGGCGAGAGTCCGCCGCCGGCGCATCTTCCGGCTGGTGTGGGTGATTCCCGCGATCGCGCTGGCGGTGGCCGCCTGGCTGGTCTACCAGCGCATCGACGACCTCGGGCCGCAGATCACCATCACCTTCAGCGACGGCGGCGGGTTGCGCGTCGGGCA
The DNA here is from genome assembly GCA_036394655.1 of Burkholderiales bacterium. Classification (GTDB taxonomy): domain Bacteria; phylum Pseudomonadota; class Gammaproteobacteria; order Burkholderiales; family SG8-39; genus SCGC-AG-212-J23. The sequence goes on along the minus strand of DASWER010000401.1, from coordinate 6,373 downwards.
GACGCCGCTGCGCTATCGCGGCGTGCAGGTCGGCGAAGTCAGCGGCGTCAAGCTCTCCGCAGACGAGAAGACGGTGGCGGTGCGCATCCGCCTGCAGAAGTCGGCGGCGGGCATCGCGCGCGAAGGCTCGCAGTTCTGGATCGTGCGCCCGCGCCTGGGCTGGGGCAGCTTGACCGGGCTCAATACCGTGCTCTCCGGGCCCGAGGTCCAGGTGATCCCGGGCAAGCCGGAGGCACCGACCAAGACCGCCTTCGCCGGCCTCGAAAGCCCGCCGCTGCCGATCGAAGGCGGCCTGCGCATCGTGCTGCGCGGCGAGCATCCCAAGATGCGGCCCGATGCGCCGGTGTATTACCGCGGCGTCGAGGTCGGCATGGTGCACAAGATCGACCTCGCGCCGAACGCGCTTTCGGCCGACGTGCATGTGGTGATCTACCCGCGCTACGTCAACCTGGTACGCGAGGGCTCCTCCTTCTGGGACGTGAGCGGCCTCGCCATCAAGGGGGGCATTCTCAAGGGCATGGAGATCGAGTTCGAATCGCTGCGCGCCTTCATCACCGGCGGCATCGAATTCGCCAGCCCGCCGGGCACCGCGCGCGCCAAGCCCGGCACGGTGTTCTTCCTCTACGGCGAGCCGAAGAAGGAGTGGCTCGCCTGGGCGCCGAAGATCCCGATCCCGCCCGAAAAATAATTCCGTACAACGTCCGTAATTATTCTGTCAGGCTGACGTTGTACGGAGATCTCGTACTTGCCCGCCATGAACCGCTTACGCTCCAACATGGGTATGCTCATGCCCGGATTCATAACGTATGGCCACCGCTAAACCGCGCGCGAAAATCCCGACGAAACGTGCGCCCGCGAAGCGCCGCCCGCGCAAGGCGAAAGCCGGAACGCGCGGCCTCACCGCGCTCGAATGCCGCCTCGATACGCTCAGCGGCGAAGGCGCCGAGGTCAAGGCGCGCATCGACGCCGAAGGCGGCTTCGTGCTCGGCGCCTATAGCGATCCGCTCGGCAAGAATCCGCTGATCCTCGCCGTGCTGCCGATCGAGGCGATCGAGCCGACGCCGTTCCAGCGCGATCTGTCGGACACGCATCACAAGCGGCTCGCCGACGTGCTCGATCGCACCGGCATGTTCCTCGACCCGGTGATCGCGGTCACCGCGCCGCAGAAGGGCTTCTGGACGCCGAACGGCCGCCATCGCCTGGAGGCGATGCGCCGTCTGGGCGCGAGGGCAATCACCGCGCTGGTGGTGCCGAAGCGCGAGGTGGCGTGGCAGATCCTCGCGCTCAACACCGAGAAGGCGCACAACCTGCGCGACAAGTCGCTCGAAGTGATCCGCATCTTCCGCAACCTGATGGAGGAGACGCCGAGCAAGACCGAGAAGGACTTCACCTACTATCTGGAAGAGCCTTCGTTCGTCACCATGGGGCTGTGCTACGAGAAGAACGCGCGCTTCAGCGGCGCGGTGTACAACTCGTTCGTACGCAGGCTCACGGAATTCTCGGACGCAGCGCTCGGAAAAGCGCTCAAGGAGCACGAGAAGATCGCCGGCATGCTGCTCGAGCTCGACGAGCGCGTCGCCGAGGTGGTGAAAAAGCTGAAGGCGAAGGGCTTCGTCAGCCCCTATCTCAAGTCCTTCGTCATCGCGCGCAGCAACCCGCTGCGCTTCATGAAGGAAGCGCCCGAGCTGGTCGACCTGCTAAACACCATCCGCGGCAAGGTCGAGCGCTTCAACGTCGACAAGATCAAGCAGGAAGACATCGTCGCCAGCGGCGGCGCGCCCGACGAAGACTAGTTCCGTACTAAGTACGTAATTATTTTGTCAGCCGTCAACCTGCCATGCGTGCACGCCGTTGTGCAGCCATGGCGAGGCATCCTCGGCTCATAGTCCCGGGCGTCGCACTTCACGTACGCCAGCGGGCGAACGATCGGCAGAGCTGTTTCCGGCAGGACAACGATCGCCTTGTGTATCTCTCGATGCTGCGCGATTTCGCCACGCTGCGGCAATGCGCGGTGCACGCCTATTGCCTCATGACCAATCACGTCCATCTGCTGGTTACGCCGCCGGACGAGAGGGGGTGCGCCTTGTTGATGCGCGATCTGGGACGCTGCTACGCGAGCTATTTCAACCGCCGCTATATAAGGACGGGTGCGCTGTGGGAGCACCCGTTCCGCTCATCCCTCGTGGACTCGGCGATGTACGTACTCGCGTGCTACCGATACATCGAGCGTAATCCCGTCCGCGCATGCATGGTGGTGGCACCGGATGCGCACCCGTGGTCGAGCTACGCTGGCAATATGGCTTTGCGCCGAGATGCATTATTGACGCCGCATGCCGAGTATCTGGCGCTTGGTCACGACGAGACGTCGCGCCTTCGCGCCTACGCGGGTCTTCTGACGGACGCCGATGAGCCGGGGTTCCTAAAAACCGTACGCGAGGCGACCGACGCGGGTTATCCGTTAGTCGGCGATCGACTCAAGTGTGAACTGGAGAAAGCTGGAGCTCGGCTCGAACCCGGCAGGCCCGGGCCGCGCGCGCTCTGGGCTGACTAAATAATTACGTACTTAGTACGGAATTAGCGCTTTGCCTCGCAGGCGGACGCGTTGCGCTGGCATGTGTCCTGACACTCCTGCGCCGCCGGGGCCTCGGTGGTGGTCTTGCGGCAAATCGCGATGCAGCTGTTGAGCTGGCTCTTGCAGCTCGGCGCCGAGACGGAGTCGGGCTCCATCACGGACTTGTAGATGTAGTAGCCGGCCGCGCCCGCGAGAGCGAGGATCACTAAGGTGCCGAATGCACCGAGTCCGCGCTGCAGCTTCTTCACGCCGCTTTGGGCAGGATCGGTGACTGCTTCAGCACTTCGCTGCGATAGAGATCGGAGATCGACTCCCAGCGCAGCCGGCAGACTTCCTCGGCCACCTGGCAGGCGCGCGCCTGCAGCTCGGGGGTCGGCAGGTACTTCGCCGCGAGGTCGATCTGGCGCGTGGAGTGCTCGGCGTCGGCCGCGGCGTGCTCCTCGAAGAAGGCGATCTCGGGCGAGCCCTTCGGGTAGCCGTAGTGCTTGGCGAAGGCGGGCAGCGTCACCTCGACGTTGAGCGCCACCTGCTGGCCTTCCTGCGTCGACTGCATCGCGAGCGCGACGCCGATCGGCTCGTCGCGCAGCACCGTCATGTAGTACAGCGTGCGCGCCCACCATGCCGGGGTGCGCTCGAGGTTACGCACCACGCTGTCCTTGAAGCCGGCGGCGCGGCAGAAGCGGAAGATGTCGTCCATGTGGTCGTGCGGCACATGGCCCTCGCGCGGGATCGCCTGCAGGCCCGCCTCCTCGGCGAGATTCTCGATCAGCGAGCGGCGCACGTCGTCGGGGGCGCGCGCGAGGAGATGCCCGAACGCCGGCAGCACGATCTCGACGAAGCGGTAGTGCTGCGCCATGTAGAGGCCCATCGCGCGCAGCGGCAGCTTGCCCCGGCCGAACTCCTGGAAGAAGGGATGGCGCTTGGTGTGCCACTTGTCGCGGATGGCGACGATCTTCTTCGCAATGGTTTTCATATCTTCAGCGCGCGCTGGATCCCCGGCCGCGCACCGGTCTCGCCGCCCCAGCGCTCGAGGTTCGGCATCCCGGCGACCAGTTCCGGGAACGCGCCCTTGGTGCGCCAGTAGCCGGCGTAGAGCGAGAGGTCGGCGATGGTGAATTCGTCGCCCGCGGCGTACTTGCGCTTGCCCAGCAGGTCGTTCCACACCTTGAAGTAACCCCCGAGGCGCTGCTTGAACATCTCGCTGGCGACAGCGTAGGGCGCGGGGTCCTTGGCGCGCACGCAGGCGTTGACCGAGCCGAAGCCCGGCGTGATGTCGGTCGACGCGCTCATGTAAGCCTCGAGCATCGCCGCCTTCTTCGCCGGATCCTTCGGGATGAACTTGCCGGCCTTCTCGGCGCAATAGACCATGATCGCGCTCGACTGCGACAGCGTGATCTTCTTGCCGCCGGGGCCCTCGTTGTCGACGATCACCGGGATCTGTCCCATCGGGTTCAACGCCAGGTACTGCGGCGTCTTGTGCTCGCCCTTGGTCAGGTCGATCGGGTGCCAGTTGTACTTCAGTCCGCATTCTTCGAGCGCGATGCGCGCGCGCATGCCGTTCGACGTGCCGGCGGCGTAGAGATCGATCATGGTGGTCTCCTCCTCTGGGGAAAACGCGATGTTAGAACAGGCGGGGCCCGAAGATGACGATCCCGATCGAAACCGCGCCGAGCGCCGAAAGCAGCACGGCCCCGGCCGCGATGTCCTTGGCCTTGCCCGCCAGGGGATGGAATTGCGGCGAGGCGAGGTCGGTCAGGCGCTCGAGCGCCGTATTCAGCGCCTCGGCCACCCACACCAGCGTCACCGCGAACAGCACGGCGCACCATTCCAGCGCCGCGATGGAGAAATACAGCCCCGCGCCGAGCGCCGCCAGGCTCGCCGCGGTGAGCACCCAGATGTTCGGCGCGCCGAACAGCAAGCCGATGCCGCGCAGCGCGTAGCGCAGCGCCGCGAGCGCGCGTGAGGGCACGCCGTTTGCTCTGGCATCCCCATTCTCAACCGGAGGAACCATGACGCCGAACCAGCCGCAGTTTGGAGGCACGAATGATATCCGCGACTTCCAGCAGGAAGACGCGCAGGACACGCTGGAGTCCGCCAAGCGCCAGCTGAACGACGTGATCGAGGGCGTCAGCGAGCGCGCGCGCGAGTATGGCCGTTACGCCGACGAGACCGTGCAACAGAACCCGTGGACCGCAGTCGGCGTCGGCTTCGGCGTCGGCGTCGTGATGGGTGCGCTCCTGATGCTCGCCGCCCGCCGCTGAAGCGGTTGTCGTGATTTGGTGACGTGCGTTTCCGGCCGCAGCGACTGCGGCCGGCGCCGCGCCCTGCTATGGTCCGCGGGTGCCGAATGCGGAGCTGCTGCAGAAGCTGAAGCAGGTCGAAGACAACGCCTGGCTGCTGTTCAGCGAGCTGCCGCCATCGGTCGCGCGTACCCGCGCGCTGCACGTCTACCTGGATGCCAAGGAACTGAAGTCGCGTCTGAAGGAAAACCTGGAACTACTGGATCACGCCGGTAACCGGTAGCAGCCCCGGCTGGCTCGGCGTCATGCCGGTGCGCACTATGCTGTTCTTCACTCCGCAGTGTTCGCAGCGGCAGAAGAAAACCCCGTCCCGTGTCTGCTCGAAGGTCTGCACGCTGGAGAGGGCCTTGCACTTATTGCAGATGAACTGCTGCGCGGTCGGCATGAATTGCAAATGTTCCGCCGCGGCCTCGCGGCAGTCAAGACAGGTTTTGCGCATACGCATATGCCGGCGGCACAATCACACGCATCCGCCCGTTCAACCTTCATATTCATGAAACATTAGTCGCCGATTTGCGCGAGCGGTTGGCGCGCACGCGCTTTCCCGACGAGCCGCCGCTCGAGCCGTGGTCCACGGGGAGCAGTCTTTCCTATGTCCGGGAATTGGTTAACCAATGGCACAGCGGCTTCGACTGGCGCGCGCAAGAAGCGCGCATCAATCGGTTGCGTCAGTTCACCATTTCGGTGCGCGGCATCGAGCTGCACTTCATCCGCGAGCCGGGGCGCGGTGCGCAGCCGATGCCGTTGCTCCTCTCGCACGGCTGGCCGGGCTCGATCGTCGAGTTTCTCGAGCTGATCCCGCTCCTCACCGAGCGCTTCACCGTGGTGGCGCCTTCGCTGCCGGGCTACACCCTCTCCTTCAAGCCGGGGCAGCCGCGCTTCGGCGTCGAGGAAATCGCCGACTGCTTCGCCGAGCTGATGACGCGCCTCGGCTACGAGCGCTTTGCGGTGCAGGGCGGCGACTGGGGCGCGTTCATCGGCTCGCGGCTGGCCGCCAAATACCCCGAGCGCGTGATCGCGCTGCATCTCAACCTGCTGGCGGTGCGCCGCGATCCCAAGATTCCCGCCGCATCGGCCGAGGAGGCCGCCTATCTCAGCCACCTGGCACACTGGTTGAAGGAAGAGACCGGCTACCAGGCGATCCAGGGCACCAAGCCGCAGACGCTCGCCTATGCGCTCACCGACTCGCCCGCGGGCCTTGCCGGCTGGATCGCGGAGAAGTTCCGCACCTGGAGCGACGGCGGCATCAAGCGCGATGACCTGCTCGCCAACATCTCGCTCTACTGGTTCACCGGCGCGATCGGCTCCTCGTTCTGGCCGTATTACGCGCGCCTGCACCGGCCGTGGCCGTTCGATACGGTCGATGTTCCCGTCGGCTACGCCGAGTTTCCGAAGGAAATCCTGCGCCCGCCGCGCTCGCTCGCGGCGAAGACCTATACCAACATCCAGCGCTGGACGGTGATGCAGAAGGGCGGCCACTTCGCCGCGCTCGAAGAGCCGC
>DASWER010000400.1:0-22359 GCA_036394655.1 Burkholderiales bacterium | reverse complement strand
GACGAGCTGGTCGAGCGCAGCCGCAAGGTGACCAAATCCGACCCGGTGTTCGACCTCGAGCCGGCGCATCGTCCCGAGGCGCCGCGCCTGCGCCGGGTGTCGAACCCGGTCGAGCAGCACCCGCTGTTCTGGGAGTACTGCCTCAATTCAGTGATGGCGGACATCGTCGCCGACCTGGTCGGTCCGGACGTGAAGTTCCATCACTCCAAGCTCAACTTCAAGTGGGCGAACGGCGGCGAGGAAGTGAAGTGGCACTACGACATCAGCTTTTATCCGCACACCAACTATTCGCCGCTGACGGTCGGCACCTACTTGTATGACTGCGCCATGGAGCAGGGCCCGCTTGCCGCCTTGCCCGGCAGCCACCAGATCGAGCCGATGCTTTCTCAATACAACGCCGAAGGGGCCTGGACCGGGTGCCTGTCGGACGCCGATGTCGCGAAGCTCGACCTGTCGAAGATGAAGTACCTGCCCGGGCCGGCGGGATCGCTCACCCTGCACAATTGCCGCACGCTGCATTACTCGGCGCGCAACGACTCGGACCTCGGGCGGCCGCTGCTCCTGAACGCGATGAGCTCCGCCGACGCGTTCCCCTACACCGTCAACCCGATCAAGCCGAAGCACGACCAGTACATCCTTCGGGGCAAGCGTGCGCAGTTTGCGCACCATGATCCGCGGCCCTGCCTGATGCCGCCGGACTGGTCGAAGGGCTATACCTCGATCTTCGCGCTGCAGCAGGAAGAGGAGACGGAAATCGCGCGCTAGCGCCCGTGAGGCGCAGCGTCTAGCGCTCGACCGCTTTCAGACCACCGCGCCCTCGTGCTCGTCGCGTGAAGCAGCCTTGCGTGGCGGCTTGGTGAAGCCACCTCGATCGACCTTCAACCACATCAACAGAGGGCTTGCCACGAGCACCGAAGAGTAAATTCCGAAACAGATTCCGATCGTCAGGGCGAGCGCGAAATAGTGCAGCGCCGCGCCGCCGAACAAGAGCATCGTGGTCACCATCGCCTGGGTGCATCCATGAGTAATGATGGTGCGCGAAATAACGCCCGTGATCGCGCTGTCTATGACTTCCGGCGTCGTGGCTTTGCGCATCTTCCTGAAGTTTTCCCGTACCCGGTCGAATACCACGACGGTTTCGTTAACCGAATAGCCGAGCACTGCGAGCACCGCGGCAAGCACCGGAAGCGAAAACTCCCATTGAAAAAAAGCAAAGAAGCCGAGAATGATCACCACGTCGTGCAGATTGGCGACGATCGCCGCCAGGCCCCACTTGAATTGAAACCGCAGCCCTAGATAAATGACGATGCCGACGGCGGTGACCAGCAGGGCGAGCGCGCCGTACTCGGCGAGCTCGCGGCCGACCTGCGGCCCGACGAACTCCACGCGGCGCAGCTCCGCGCTCGCATTCTGCTCCTTGAGGATGCCGAGCACTTTCTGCGAAAGGTCGGCGGTCGACTGGTTCTTGTCGAGGTGCATGCGGATCAGCACCTCGCGCGAGGAACCGAAGTTCTGCACTTCGGCCTTGTAGCCGGCCTTGTCGAGCGCCTGGCGCACGCCGTCGACATTGGCGGCCTCCTTGTAGCCGACCTCGATCAGCGTGCCGCCGGTGAACTCGATCGAGAAGTTGAGGCCGCGGTGCGCGAGGAAGAAGACGGCGGCGATGAACGTGATCAGCGAGATCACGTTGAAGACCAGCGCATGGCGCATGAAGGGAATGGTGCGCCGGATCTTGAAGAATTCCATCTAGATCATTTCCAGGCGGTGTCGCCGATCATCAGGCGCTGTACGCGCCGGCGATGGCCGTAGACCAGGTTGACGATGGCGCGCGACACCGTGACGGCGGAGAACATCGAGGTCATGATGCCCAGGCAATGCACCACGGCGAAGCCGCGCACCGGCCCCTGGCCGAAGATCAGCAGGGCGAGGCCGGCGATCAGCGTGGTGACGTTGGAGTCGAGAATCGTGCCCCACGCGCGCTCGTAGCCCGCCGCGATCGCCGCCTGCGGCGTGGCGCCGCCTCGCAGCTCTTCCCGGATGCGCTCGTTGATCAGCACGTTGGCATCGATCGCCATGCCGAGGGTCAGCGCGATCGCTGCGATGCCGGGGAGCGTGAGGGTGGCCTGCAGGAGCGAGAGCAGGGCGATCAGCAGGAGCAGGTTCACGGCCAGCGCGACCGCGGAGATCACCCCGAAGACCACGTAGTAGATCGACATGAAGACCACGATGGCCGTGAAGCCCCACAGGGTGGCGTGGAAGCCCTTGCTGATGTTGTCGCGGCCAAGGCTCGGGCCCACCGTGCGCTCCTCGATGATCTCCATCGGCGCGGCGAGCGAGCCGGCGCGGATCAGCAGCGACAGGTCGCGCGTCTCGTTCGGCGTGAAGGCGCCGGTGATCTGGAAGCGGCTGCCGAACTCGCCCTGGATGGTCGCCACCGAGATCGCTTCGCCCTTGCCCTTCTCGAACAGGATGATCGCCATCAGCTTCTTCAGGTTCTCGCGCGTCGCCTGGCGCATGACCCGGCCGCCGGCGTCGTCGAGCTCGACCGCCACCGCGGGGCGCTGGTCCTGGTCGAAGGTGGCCTGCGCGCCGATGAACTGGTCGCCGGTGACCAGCACCTGCTTCTTGACCGGCACCTGTCCGACGCTGCCGTCGCGCCGGCGCTCGGGAAACACGTCGACACCGAAATTCGAGCCCGAGCGCATGGCCTCTTCGTCGACCAGGCGCACTTCGAGGGTGGCGGTGCGGCCCAGGATCTCCTTGGCGCGCGAGGTGTCCTGCACGCCGGGGAGCTGCACCACGATGCGGTCGGCGCCTTGCTGCTGGATCACCGGCTCGGCGACGCCGAGCTCGTTGACGCGCTTGTGCAGGGTCTGGATGTTCTGCTGCAGCGCCGTTTCCTGCACGCGCTTCTGGAAGTCGGGCTTGACCGTGGCGACCAGCAGCAGGTTCTGGCCGTCGTCGCGCTCGGCGAGCGTCAGGTCGGGAACATTGTTGAGGATGAAGGCACGTGCCTGCTCGCGCACGGTGGCCTCGCGGAAGCGGATGCGGATCACCTGGCCGTCGCGCGTGATGCCGCCGTGGCGGATGTTCTTCTCGCGCAGCTGGTTGCGCAGGTCGCCGGCGAGGTTTTCCACGCGCTTGGTGATGGCGGCCGCGGTGTCCACCTGCAAGAGAAAATGCACGCCGCCACGCAGGTCGAGTCCCAGGTACATCGGCAGCGCATGGATCGCGGTCAGCCAGCCCGGCGAGGCCGAGAGCAGGTTGAGCGCCACCGAATAGCTGCGATCGTTCGGGTCCGGATTGAGCGCGCGGTCGAGCACGTCCTTGGCGCGCAGCTGCGTGTCGGTATCGGGCAGGCGCACGCGTACGCCGAAGGCATCGACCACGATTCCCGTATGCGGCACCTGCGCGCTCTGCAGGAGCTGCTCGACGCGGGCGAGCAGGCTCGGATCGACCTTCACGGTCGACCTGGCGCTCGACACCTGCACCGCCGGCGATTCGCCGAAGAAGTTGGGCAGCGTGTAGAGGAAGGCGGCGGCGATCGTCAGCGCGATCAGCGCGTATTTCCAGGTCGGAAAGCGATTCACGTGTCGGCGAGCCCTTCTACTGAAGGGTCTTAAGCGTTCCCTTGGGAAGCGGAACCTGCACTGCGGAGCGCTGCACCACGATCTCGGTGTTCGGCGCGATCTCGAGGGTCACGTACTGGTCGCCGAGCTTGCTGATCCGGCCCACCACGCCTCCCGCCGTGACCACTTCGTCGCCCTTCTGCAAGGCCTCGATCATCGCCTTGGTCTCCTTGGCGCGCTTCATCTGCGGCCGGATCATCAGGAAGTACAACAGCACGAACATCAGGATGATCGGCAGGAAGCTGATGAATCCGGTGTCGCCGCCGCCGGAGGCCTGTGCGTAGGCAGGAGAGATGATCACTGATCCTCTTCGGAGTGCTCGGGGGGAAGCGCGGAATTATAGCGTTTCCGCTCTGCGACCAGCCGCTCGGCGGTGGCGGCGAAGCGGCCTGCTTCGATCGCGGCGCGCAGGCCCTGCATCAGCTCCTGGTAGTAGTGCAGGTTGTGCAGCGTGTTCAGGCGCGCACCGAGGATCTCGTTCGTCTTCTGCAAGTGGTAAAGATAGGCCCGCGTGAAATTGCGGCAGGTGTAGCAGGCGCACTGGGCGTCGAGCGGGCTCGCGTCATCGCGGTGACGCGCGTTGCGGATCTTGAGGTCGCCGTGGCGCGTGAACAGCCAGCCGTTGCGCGCGTTGCGCGTCGGCAGCACGCAATCGAACAGATCGATGCCGGTGGCCACCGCTTCGACCAGATCCTCGGGCGTGCCCATTCCCATGAGATAGCGCGGTCGGTCTTCCGGCAGCCGCGTGCTCGCGAGAATGCGCCGGCGGTCCTCCTTCGGCTCGCCCACCGCGAGCCCGCCGATGGCATAGCCGTCGAAGCCGATCTCGACCAGGCGCTCGACCGATTGCGCGCGCAGGCGGGGATAGACCCCACCCTGCACGATGCCGAACAAGGCGTTCGAGGATTGAAAGGCCGATCTGGAGCGCGCCGCCCAGCGCATCGAGAGCTGCATCGACTGCTCGGCCTCCACCTCGGTCGCGGGATAGGGCGTGCACTCGTCGAACACCATCGCGATGTCCGAATCGAGCACCTGCTGGATGCGCATCGATTCCTCGGGCGTGAGGAACAGGCGATCGCCGTTGATCGGCGAGGCGAAATGCACGCCTTCCTCCGAGATCTTGCGCAGCGCGCCCAGGCTGAACACCTGGAAGCCGCCCGAGTCGGTGAGAATCGGTCCGTTCCATGCCATGAAGCGATGCAGGCCGCCGTGCTTGGCGATCACTTCGAGCCCCGGGCGCAGCCACAGATGAAAGGTATTGCCGAGCACGATCTGCGTGCCGAGCGTGCGCAGCTCGTCGGGCGACATCGCCTTCACCGTGCCGTAGGTGCCCACCGGCATGAACGCGGGCGTGTCGACACGCCCGTGCGCGAGTTCGAGCACGCCGCGGCGCGCCGCGCCCTCGCGATGCGTCAGGGCAAACTTCATCGCTCGATCAGCATGGCGTCGCCGTAGGAAAAAAACCGGTAGCGCCGCTCCACCGCGTGGCGGTAGGCGCGCAGGATGGCCTCGCGCCCGGCGAAGGCGCACACCAGCATCAGCAGCGTCGATTTCGGCAGGTGGAAGTTGGTCAGCAGCCGGTCGACCACCTGGAACTCGTAGCCCGGGGTGATGAAGAGATCCGTTTCTCCGGAGCTCGCGCCGCTGGCGGCGGCGCTCTCGAGCGCGCGCAGCGTAGTGGTGCCCACCGCGAGCGTTCTGCGGCCTGCGATGGCCCGCAGCGTCTCGTCGGGAATGCTGTAGCGCTCGCGATGCATGCGGTGCGCTTCGACCTGCTCGACGCGCAGCGGCTGGAAGGTGCCGAAGCCCACGTGCAACGTAAGGCGGGCGGTTCTCGCGCCGCGCTTCTCGATGCGCTCGAGCAAGGCCTGGTCGAAATGCAGGCCGGCGGTGGGCGCGGCGACCGCGCCGGGCTGCGCCGCGTACACGGTCTGGTAGCGCTCGGCATCCTCGCGGCCCGCGGCATGCGTGATGTAAGGCGGCAGTGGCACGCTGCCATGGCGCTCGAGCACCTCGTCGACATCGGCCGAGAAGCGCACCCGATAGAGCTCGCCTTCGCGCCCTTCCACCGTCGCGCGCACATCGCCGATCAGGACCTCGGTGCCGGCCTTGGGCGCATGACCGGCACGTATCAGCGCGAGCGCCTGGCGAGCGCCGAGCGCGCGCTCGACGAACAGCTCGACCTGCCCGCCGCTCGGCTTGCGGCCGAACAGCCGCGCCTTGATGACGCGCGTGTCGTTCAGCACCACGGTGTCGCGCGCGTCGACCAGCGCCGGCAGCTCCTCGAACACCAGATCTTTCAGCCCGCCGCGCGCGTCCAGATGCAGCAGGCGGCTGGCCGTGCGTTGCGGGGCGGGGTGCTGCGCGATCAGCTCGGCGGGCAATGCGTAATCGAACTCGGAGACCAGCATCCGCGGCGAATTATAATTTCCGCGCCCCTGTCTCACCGGGGCCGGAATGGCGGAACCGGTAGACGCAGCGGACTCAAAATCCGCCGATCGCAAGGTCATGAGAGTTCGAGTCTCTCTTCCGGCACCAGAACGCCTGCCAAAGAGTGTCACCTAGGGGGAATCCTTGCTGGACAGGGGGGGGTGCCGGGCGTAGGCTTTTTGCGCGCAACAGGCACAGGGGAGGGGTCATGGCGAAGGCGCAGGTGAGGGTCCTGCCTTCGGCGAAGAACACGGTCATGGTGGTCGACGACCAGTCGACCGGTCGCGCCATTCTCGAGCAGGTGGTGCGCAGCCTTGATGAGCGCGTGGTGGTCGAGGGCTTCGCCCGCCCGGTGGACGCGGTGGTCTGGGCGACGCGCCACGTCTCCGACCTGGTGCTGGTCGATTACATGATGCCGGACATGGACGGCATCGAACTGGTGAAGCGCCTGCGCGCGCTGCCGGGCTACGAGCATGTGCCGATCGTGATGGTGACGGTGCACGACGATCGCAAGGTGCGCTACGCGGCGCTCGATGCCGGCATCACCGACTTTCTCACCAAGCCGGTGGACGCGCGCGAGTGCCTGGCGCGTTGCCGCAACCTGCTCACACTGCGCCGCCAGCACCTGGTGCTGGAAGACCGCCGGCGGCTGCTCGAGCACATGGTCGAGGATGCAACGCGCGAAGTGCGGGAGCGCGAAAAGGAGACCCTTCTGCGCCTTGCCCGCGCCGGCGAGTTCCGCGACGAAGAGACGGGCTACCACCTGATCCGCATGTCGCGCTATTCGCGGCTGATCGCCAACGCTCTGGGACTCGAGCACGACGAGGCGGAGACGGTCGAGCTCGCCGCGCCGCTGCACGACATCGGCAAGATCGGCATCCCCGACCAGATCCTGCTCAAGGCTGACAAGCTCGACGCTGCGGAATGGGACGTGATGCGTCGCCATCCCGTGATCGGCCACGAGATCCTCAAAGGCAGCGCATCGAAGTACGTGCGCATGGGCGCGCTGATCGCGTTCGGCCACCACGAGAAGTACGACGGCTCGGGCTATCCGAACGGGCTGGTCGCCGACCACATTCCGCTCTGCGCGCGCATCGTCGCGGTGGCCGACGTGTACGACGCGCTCACCTCCGTGCGGCCGTACAAGAAGGCCTGGGCCAGCGGGCAGGCGTTCGAGTACGTCGCCAGCCAGGCGGGGCGGCATTTCGATCCGCGCATGGTCGAAGCCTTCACCGGCATGAAGAAGGAAGTGATGCAAGTGCAGACCGACTGGCGCGATCCAGCCGAGGAGCCGGCCAAGCCTTGAGCGCGGCAAGCCAAACTGCGCCGTCCGGCATCCTCGGAGCGCTGCGCGCCCGTCTGAAGGCACGCCCCGACAGCGAGCATGAGCAGGCCCTGGTGCGCCTGGCGAACGCCGTGCTGTTCGGGGTGTATCTCTTTTCCGACCTGCACGAGACACCCGTGCTCTGGCTGGGGTTCTTTACCTACTTCTTCGCGGGCGTAGCGATCGTCGCGGCAATCCTGCTGCGCCCGGGCGCATCACCCCTGCGGCGCACGCTCGGCGCGGCGCTCGACGCGACCATGATCACCTGGACGCTGATGTACTTCGGCGAGGCGGGTGCGCCGCTCTATCTGGTCTATCTGTGGATCACGCTCGCCAACGGCTTTCGTTACGGCGCCAACTACCTGCTGATAACGCTCGCGTTCTGCGTGACGGGGTTCGGCCTGGACCTCGCTTTCAGCCATTACTGGATCGAGCACCGAACGCTGGGCGTCGGCCTGCTCGTCGGCCTGCTGGTACTCAGCCTCTACGTGAAGACGCTCGTTACGCGCCTGTTCGACGCGCTGGCGCGCGCCGAGCAGGCGAACCAGGCGAAGCGACGCTTCATCTCGGTCGTGAGTCACGAGATGCGCACGCCGCTGAATGCCATCATCGGCATGGCGGACCTGCTGCGCGACACCACGCTCAGCCGCGAGCAGGCGGACATGCTGCAGACGCTGCGCGGCTCGTCGCGCATCCTGCTCGGCCTGATCGAGGACGTGCTCGATTTTTCGAAGATCGAGGCGGGCAAGGTGGTCCTCGACAAGACCGACTTCGACCTGCACGCGCTCGTCAACAGCACCTGCCGCATCGTGGCAACGCAGGCGGCGGCGAAAGGCATCGAGTTCGTCGTATCGATCATGTCCGAGGTCCCGCCGGCGGTGCGCGGCGACCCGCACTACCTTCGCCAGGTGCTGATCAATCTCGCCAGCAACGCCGTCAAGTTCACCGAGCATGGCAGCGTTACGGTGCACGTCTCTGCCCAGGGCGAGATCGGCGACAGCGTGCGGGTGAAATTCTCGATCCGCGACACGGGCATCGGCATCGCCCCGGAGGCGCAGGCGCACGTCTTCGAGAGCTTCACGCAGGCCGACCAAAGCACCACGCGCCGCTTCGGCGGCACGGGTCTCGGCACCGCGATCGCGAAGCAGCTGGTCGAGCTGATGGGCGGTCGCATCGGACTGGAAAGCGCCGCGGGCCTCGGCAGCACGTTCTGGTTCGAGCTCGCGCTCGAGAAACAGCCCGAGCGCGCCGGCGGAGCGCGCGAGCTCGCCGGGGCGCGCGTGCTGCTCGTCGGCTTCCCTTCGGCCGAGGGCCACGCCATGGCGGACGCGCTGGTTGGCTGGGGCGCGGTCCCCGTGCACGTCGCCTCGGTGGAGGACGGCGTTGCCCGCCTGGTTGCGGAAATCAGCGTCGCCAACCCTTACCACGGTGTCCTGATCTACGCCGCCACCAAGGACCTCAAGTTCGCCGAGCGGGTGCGCCGCAGCGCGCCGGACCCCGCGCCACCGTGCGTGCTGGCGGTCGCGCGCGAGCTGCAGGTGCCGCGCTTCGAAGCCCTGTCGGCCGGCTTCGCCGCAGTGCTCGAGCTGCCGTTCGATAAGCGCCAGCTGTTCAACGTCCTGCACTCGATCGCGGCGGGCGATGAGGTGCGCGAAGGTGTCGTGCGGCTCACCGACTACGCGCGCCGCGTGCCGGGCGCGAGGAAGATCCAAATTCTGGTCGCCGACGACAATCGCACCAACCGCGAGGTGATCAGCAAGATCCTCGAGCGAGGCGGACACTCGGTCAAGCTGGTCGAGGACGGGGAGCAGGTGCTCGACGCCATCGGGCGCGAGCACTACGACGTGGTGATCCTCGATCGCAACATGCCGGGGATCGGTGGCATCGAGGCGCTGCAGGCGTTGCGGGTGCTGGCGCTAGGCTCCGACCGCATACCGGTGATCATGCTTTCGGCGGACGTGACGGCGGAAGCGAAACAGGAAGCCTACGATGCCGGCGCCGACTCCTTCTTGCCGAAACCGATCGAGGCGCTACGCCTGCTGGAGGAAGTGCACGCCGTGGCGGGCAGCCGGCCGGAGCGCCAGGGGCGCGGCGCAAGCCGCAGCGGCATCGCCGAGCGGACGTCGCGTGCGGAGGAGATTCCGTTGCTCAATACGGAGACCCTGGGTCACCTCGAGGAACTCGGCTCGTCCGCAGGCTTCGTCAAGAAGCTCTGCGGCGTGTTCGTCAACGACAGCACGGCTTTGCTCGGTCGCATCGAGATGTCGATCGCCGCGCGCAATTACGAGGAATTCAGGGCGCAACTGCATGGCCTGAAAGGTTCGTCGGCGAGCCTCGGCACCGAGCGCCTCACACGCTTGTGCACCAAGCTCGGCGCCTACTCGGACGCCGAGCTGAGACTACAGGGGACGACGGTGGTGCACGCCCTCAGCGAGGAGTTCGCCGCCGCGAGACGCGAGCTCGACCGTTACTTGCAGCAGAAGCAGCAGTCTGCAACCTGACTCGCCGTGGTGCGGCGGCGCTCATGCCGCGGCCCTGAGCTCGCGCACCGGCGTCGTTTCCCGTTTGCGCGGCAGCTCGATGCGATAGCGCTGACGCAGCGCTTCCAGCTTCTCGCCCCAGAGCTCTTCCCATTTGACCGCGATCAGCGAGCCGCTGCGTTTGCCGGCGCCAAAACCTTCCGCGAACGACTCCATGTGCCTGGCGAGCTCGTCGAACTTGCCGCGCAGAATGCTCTTCAGGAATGCGGCGACCGCGATGATCGCGCCGGTGCTGTTGGGGAACTGGCCGGAGTAGAACGCCTGCAGCGCCACCTCGTCGAACTCGTCGGTACCGAGCCCCGTGAGCACATGCCAGATGTCATGCGTCTGCCGGATCCGCAGCCTGAGATAGTGCATGCGGTGGCGCGCCGGCACGTGCTCGTAGAAGTCGGTCCGCAGACCATTCGCCTTCATGTGGCGCGCATACGCCCCGCCCAGTGTATCGGCGGGCAACTTGGCCAGCTGCTCGATGTCGTACGACGCGGCTTGAAAGCGCGTTTTCCACAGCGCCTCGAGGGCGCCGCTCGACTGGTACGGATCGGAGATCTTGCCCAGCCTGCGCTCGCTTTCGGCGATGTTGTCCTGCGAGTCGCCCATCATGAAGACGAAGCGCAAGCCGCCGGAGGGGTCCCTGCCGAGCCTGAAGCAGGCATAAATCGAGCGCAGGTTCATCTTCAAGTAATACCGTCGGCGCGTACGCTCGATCTTCTGCTCGACGCGGGTAGTCGTCTGTGCAATGGCATTGTTCATGGTGTCCTCACGTATGCCGTCAGATCGCTGCCGCAAGCGGTTGCGCCGCGATGTCGACCCGCTCTTCGCCCTCCATACGTCGCATCTGCGAGCGCACGAGCCGCGCCATCATCCGCAGATCCTTGTCGCCGAGGCGGAAGGCCGCGTCTACCCAGAGATCGGCGATCGAATCGAGCTCCTGACGCGAGATCGGGTGCACGAGTTGGCGCGCACGAAATACCGCCTGCGTGCCGTTGTGACGCCGCGAGTTGCGCGCGATCCAGTCCTGCGTGGCGGCTTCGCCTTCGCCGTTCTTCGCCAGTACATCCACCACCCCGGCCTCGTGCAGCTCGGCTGCCGACATCATGCGGCCTGACAGGATGATCTTTTCGGCCGCCCGCGCACCCACGCGCCGCGCGAGCAGGCTGTACGCGCCCATTCCTGGAAACATGTTGAACAGGATCTCGGGCAGGCCCATCTGCGCGCCTTCCTCCGCGATCACCACATCGGACGAGAGCGCGCACTCCAGGCCGCCGCCCAGCGCGTCGCCCTGGACCATCGAGATGGTGATGAGGTTCGGCGCGTAATAGTTCTGGATCCGCGCGAACATGTTGTCAATGCAGGTGCGCGCGTATTTGGCGAGCGCTTCGCGGTCTTTCGATCGGATCAGCATGAGGAACAGCGACAGGTCGCCGCCGAGATTGAACACACCCGGCACGCGCGAACCGCAGACGTAGAACTTCGCCGGCAGCAGGTCGCCGTCGAGCTCCACCCGGCCGCCGTTCACCGCGAGCGCGCTGTCGTGCAGGCGGATGTCGCGCAGCAGCCCGGGGCTGAAGCATGCCGTACCGCGCGGATTGAAATAGCCCCAGATCGTACCGGTGGCCGCGTCGAACTCCGTCTCGTACTGCGCGTCTGCTTTGCCATAGCTCATGCGCAAGCCGATCACATCACACAGGTTGCTCATCGCCATCTCCCTGAAAATAAGCCCCGCCGGCGGGGGCTAATCGCCTGGCGCAAGGATGGCGGAAGCCATTCCCTGGCCGCCTGTGACGGATTTAACGCCCCGCTCCCTTAGGGAGCAATCAGGGTCTCCCCGATATCCCGCCTTGTTGCCCGACCGGCACATCGGTTAAATTCCGGCGGCGAGGGGGCTGCATGTACGCGATCGTCTACAAGTCGGACGGTTTTCCGATCTGCCGGCAGATGGCCGGCGTAACGCCGGACCCGGTGGTGACCTGGAACACCGAGGCCGCCGCCAAGGCTTTTATCGCCTCCAAGGGCGGCGATGCCGAGTTCCAGCCGGTGCAGATCACCGATGACGCCATGGACAAACTGGCAAAAGTCCTCGGCTGCCCGGTCGAGTCCATGACCTTCGAGCCCTACCCGGGGTAGTTAAAACTCGACGTTGTCGATCAGCCGCGTGGCTCCCAGCCGAGCGGCGCCCAGCACCACCAATTCCCGCTCGGCACCTTGCGGCGGCGCGAGATCGCGCTGCCGGCGCAGCTCGATGTAGTCGGGCTGCCAGCCCGCGGCCACCAATTCGGCCATGGCCAGCGCCGGCGCCATCCCCTGGCGCACCTTCTGCAGCAGGGCCTGCAAGCGCGGCGCTTCGCGCCTTTCCGCCGATGAGAGATAGCCGTTGCGCGAGCTCATGGCCAAGCCATCGGCCTCGCGCACGGTCTCGCCGGCGACGATCGACACCGGCAGATCGAGCTGGCGCACCATGCCGCGCACGATCATCAGCTGCTGGTAATCCTTCTTGCCGAACACCGCGGCGACCGGCTGCACGCAGTTGAGGAGCTTCAGCACCACGGTGGCAACCCCTTCGAAGAAGCCCGGTCGGAATCGCCCCTCGAGCTCGCCGGCGAGCGGTGGCGGGCGCACGATATAGCCCTGCGGCTCCGGGTAGAGCACGCGCTCGTCGGGCGCGAACAGCAAGTCGACGCCTTCGCCCGCGAGCAGGCGCTGGTCGCGCTCGAAGCTGCGCGGGTAGCGCTCGAAATCCTCGCCGGGGAGGAACTGCAGGCGGTTCACAAAGATGCTGACCACCACGACCGGCGCCGCGCGGCGCGCGAGCTGCACCAGCGACAGGTGGCCGGCGTGCAGGCTGCCCATGGTCGGCACGAAAGCCGCCTGGCGCCCGGCGAGCGCGCGGCGCAGCTCGGCGATGTCGGTGATGGTCTGCATCAGCCGAGGTTGAAGAATTCGCGCCGGCTGCGCATGCCGCGCAGCCGCGACACCAGCAGCTCGAAATCGGCCTCGCGCTCGACGAAATTGAGATTGTCGGAGTTGACGATCAGCACGGGGGAGGCGTTGTAGTGGTAGAAGAAGCGCGCGTAACCCTCCACCAGCAGCGCGAGGTACTCCTCGCTCACCGGGCGCTCGTAGCCCTTGGCGCGCCGGCGCACGCGCTCGACGAGCGTCGCCGGCTGCGCCTGCAGGTAGACCACCAGATCCGGTGCCGGCGCGCGCGGCCGCAGCGAGTCGTAGATCTTTTGATAGAGCGCGAGCTCGTCGGCCGAGAGCGTAATGCGGGCGAAGAGCGGATCCTTGTCGAGCAGGAAATCCCCGACCACCGGGCGGCCAAACATGTCGGGCTGCGCCAGGGGCTCGAGCAGGCGCGCGCGCTGGAACAGGAAAAAAAGCTGTGTCGGCAGCGCAAAGCGCGCCATGTCCTGGTAGAAGCGCGCGAGGAACGGATTCTCTTCCGGCTGCTCGAGCAGGAGATCGGCCGCCAGGCGCGAGGCGAGCCGGCGCGCGAGGCTGGTCTTGCCGGCGCCGATCGGGCCCTCCACCACGAGATAGCGGAACTTATCCACGGAACACGAAATACACCGCGCCCACCATACACAGCGAGGCCCAAAGATAATCGAGCTTCACCGGCTGCTTCATGTACAGCACGGCGAATGGCACGAATACCACGAGCGTGATCGCCTCCTGGAGGATCTTGAGCTGCGGCAGCGTCATCTGGGTGTAGCCGATGCGGTTCGCCGGGACCTGCAGCAGGTACTCGAACAGCGCAATGCCCCAGCTCACCAGCGCGGCGATCCACCAGGGCTTGGCCGACAGCTCCTTCAGGTGCGCGTACCACGCAAACGTCATGAATACGTTTGACGCCATCAGCATCAGCCCGCTGATCGCCACGGTGGAGAGCTGCATTACGCAATCCTCTCTATTTTCTGCTCGGCGCAGGCCTTCAGGCACTGGCCGATGCTGCCGTGGCCCGGGATGCGCACCTGCGGCGCAATTTCGCGCAGGGGATGCAGCACGAAAGCGCGCTCGTGCATGCGGGGATGGGGCACGGTGAGCTCGGGCCCATCGATGCGCGTATCGCCGTGCAGCAGCAGGTCCAGGTCGAGCGTACGCGGCGCATTCCTGAAGCTGCGCCGCCGCCCGTGTCGCGCTTCGATCGCCTGCAGCGCGCGCAGCAGCGCCTCGGCATCGAGCTCGGTGTCGAGCGCGGCGACGGCGTTGATGAAGTCCGGCTGCGCGGCATGGCCGAGCGGCGCGCTACGGTAGAGGGAAGAACGCCCGGACAAGCGCGTGCCCGGCAATTCAGCGAGCTCGTCGAAGGCGCGCATCACCTGCGCTTGCGGCTGGTCCAGATTCGACCCGATGCCGATGTAGGCGCGCGTCACGCCGGCGTTGAGGGGGACGCCGCGGGCGCTTTCTTGCGACGCCGGCGGCGGCGGCGCTTGCCCGTGCCGGTTTCGGGCAGCAGCATCGCTTTGCGGCTCTCGGTGTCGGCGGCCTGGAAGGCGCGCCACCAGGCTTCGAGGTCCGCCGGCACCTCGCCGCTGGCGGCGCGCAGCGCGAGGAAGTCGTACGCCATGCGAAAGCGCGGCGCTTCGAGCACCCGGTAAGGCCGCTGGCCCGAGCGCATCTCGAAGCGCGGCTGCATGCCCCAGACCTCGCGCATCGTCGCGGTCAGCTTGCGGGTGATGGCGAGCTTTGCGCACTGCGTATCGAGCACTTCGTCCATCGCGTTCTCGAGCGCGGGGATGGAACGCTCGCCGCGCGATTCGCGCGCCTTCCATGCCGCGAGCACTTCGTGCCAGAGCAGCGCGGCGAACAGGAACGCCGGCGACACCGGCCGCTCGGCGAGCACGCGCTCGTCGGTCTGCGCGAGCGCCAGGGTGACGAAGCGCTCGCCAAGCGGCTGCTCGAGGATCACGTCGAGCAGCGGCAGCAGCCCCTTGTGCAGCCCGACATCGCGCAACTGCCTAAGGCAGGCGCTGGCATGTCCCGAGAGCAGCAGCTTGAGCATCTCGTCGAACAGGCGCGCCGGCGGTACCCGGTCCATCAACGGCGCGAGCTCGCGGATCGGCTCTCGCATGGACGCATCGAGCGTAAGGCCGAGCTTGGCGCCCAGGCGCACGGCGCGCAGCATGCGCACCGGGTCCTCGCGAAAGCGCGTCGCCGGATCGCCGATCACGCGCATCACGCGTTTCTTCAGATCGGCGAGCCCGCCATGGAAGTCGACCAGTTCCTCGGTCGCCGGATCGAAATACAGCGCATTGACGGTGAAGTCGCGCCGCCGCGCGTCCTCGGCCTGGGTGCCGAAGACGTTGTCGCGCAGCACGCGGCCATGCTCGTCCTTCTCCGCGGTGTTCGGGTCGGCCGCGCGAAACGTCGACACCTCGACGGTATCGGCGCCCATCATGACGTGCACCAGCCGGAAGCGCCGCCCGATGATGAGCGCGCGCCGGAAGAGCGGCTTGATCTGCTCCGGGCGCGCGTCGGTCGCCACGTCGAAATCCTTCGGCACGATGCCGAGCAGGAGATCGCGCACCGCGCCGCCGACGACAGAGGCGGAAAACCCGGCCTCGCGCAGCACGGCGCAGACTTTCCCGGCGGCGGGGCTGAGCGCGTCGCGCGACAGGCCGTGTTTCTCGCGCGGCACTCGCAGCATCTGCTCCGAAGTGAGGCCCAGAACCCGCCGGATGAAACGCTTGATCATTCGCGGGCGGCCATTCTACCGGCGCAGCGACAGGGTCGCCCAGCCGCGCCGCGCCGCCTCCTCGGCGAGCGCCTGGTCGGGGTCGACCGCCACCGGGCGCGTGACGCGCTCGAGGAGCGGCAGATCGTTATGCGAATCGCTGTAGAACACGCTTTCCGCGAAATCCTCGAGTCGGCGCCCAAGGCTGGAGAGCCAGTGCTCGAGGCGCTCGACCTTGCCTTCGCGAAAGCAGGGCGTTCCGGCGACGCGCCCGGTGAACCGACCGTCGCGCATTTCCGGCTCGGTGGCGATCAGGTGCGGTACGCCGAACTCGCGCGCGATCGGCGAGGTCACGAAGCTGTTGGTCGCCGTGATGATGGCGCACAGATCGTCGGCCTGTGAATGGCGGCGCACGAGGGCGCGTGCCGCCGGCGTGATCATCGGCAGGATGCGTAGCCGCATGAACTCCGTGTGCCAGCGCTCCAGATCCGGTGCCGCGTGCTCGGCGAGCGGGCGCAGCGCGAAGCCGAGGTATTCATGGATGTCGAGGGTGCCGGCGACATATTGCTCGTAATAGGCGCGGTTTTGCGCTTCGTAGACCTGACGCTCGAGCACGCCATGGTCGATCAGGAACTGGCCCCACTCGTAGTCGCTGTCGCCGGCAAGCAGCGTATTGTCGAGATCGAACAGGGCCAGGCGCATGCGCGCCCGGAGTTTAACTGCGATGGAGAACGCGAAGCGCCGTCAGAAGCGGCGCTGCACGCCGATGCGGAAATCCTGCAGCCGCAGCAGACCGCCCGGATCGCGCGACAGCGATTCGGCGCTCAGGGCCCAGTCGGGCGAGAACCAGTAGCGGCCGAAGATCGAAAGCGGTCGCTGCTCGAAGTCCGATTCGCGCGGCGCGTCGCGGCCCGAGGCGAGCGACATGCTCAGGCTACCGCGCTCGCCGAAGGCATAGGACCACTGCATGCGCGGCGTCGGTGCGAAGCCGTAGGCGTCGCGCCATTGATAGGCGGCAAAGCCGAAGCGGTCGTACTCGGGGGCCAGCCAGCCGCGCGCGAAGCTGGGATCGAGGCCCGGCCCGGTGCGCTCGGGCAGCCGCAGACCCGACTGGCCGAACGCGGGCAACGCACCCAGCAAGGCGCTCATCAGGACAATGCGACGCAATCCAGCCATGCAATGAATCTACTCAGCGCTCTCGCGGCTGTCCACCAAGGAATTCCTGTCCGAGCGCTTCTCGCACCAGCGACAGGGTCAGCGCTTTCTTGCGCATAAGTGAATAGCGATCAAGGACTTCCAGGACGGCGCGCAGGCTCGTCATGTCGCGCGGCAGGCGGGTCAGGAGATACCCGACGATGTCGTCAGAAAGCTGCAGACCCCGCTCGGCGGCGAGCGTTTTGAGGTGGCGCGCCTTGTCTTCATCGCCGATCGGCAGGAGTTGGTAGACCAGCCCCCAGGCCAGCCGGGACCTGAGGTCAGCGCGCAGCGCGAGCTGCGCCGGCGGCTTGTCGCCCGCCACCAGGACGCCCGGGCCGCCATCGCGCGCCTCGTTGATCGCCACGAACAGCGCCTGCTGGGCAGCCGGTTCGAGCGTCTCGACGTCATCGGCCACCACCAGCGCCGGATTGGCGCGCCCCGCCGCGCGCAGCAGGTGGCTGCGCCCGGAACCGGATGCCCCCCACAGGTAGACGATGCGCTCGCCGAGCGCGCCGGCGGCGAGCTCGCGCACCCGCGTCAGCGCCTCGGCGTTCGGACCGGCGACAAAATTGTCGAATTCCGGCGCCGCGCCTTGCGAAATCGCGAGCGGCAGCTGCTGCATCAGCTGCGCCGCTTGAGCGCGTGGACCACGGAAAATTCCCAGGGACGGCAAGCCGCCAGCAGCGCGACACCGACGCGCTTGCCGCTCGGCACCGAGGAATCGACTTCGGCAAGCTCGTTGAACTCCATCACCACGCGCTCCAGGCGGCGCTTCAGCACCGCTGCGGACTCGGGCGACAGGACGCGCGATTCGAAGCGCAGGAACTCGAGCGGCGCCTTGAAGCGCGCGGCGAGAAATTCGCCCATGATGCGCGCTCCGTAGGTCTTCTTCACCGGCCCGCCGTCGCGCCAATGAAAATCGCGCCGCACCAGCAGGCGTGCCCGCTCGCGCGGTCCCCACTGGATGAGCTTGAGCCGCTCCAGGCGCGCATAGGTGCTGGTCAGCTGCGCACGCGAGATCGCAAACGCCGCCAGGATCTCGTCGAACGACCAGTTGTTCTGCACCAGCCAGAACACGGAGAACAGGCGCTCATCCTGCGCGAGCGCCGCCTCCTGCTCGCTGGTCAGCTCGGCCGGTCGCGGGGAGCCTTCGCGCGCGAGGCGCGCGAGCTCCTGCAGGTCGAGATCGATCACCTCGAGGATCTGCTCGATGCGCGCGAGCGTGAAGGTGCCGCGGGAGAACATGCGCTTTACGGTGGGCTCGGAGACGCCGAGCTTGGCGGCGAGCGCGCCGTAGGTCAAGCCGCGCGCGCGCAGGCAGGTCTTGAGGGCATTCACCAGGCGGGTGCGCAGCGGCATGCAACCCACGGTATCAAATTCGGCTACTTCGTACTTCTCTCTTGATCCGAAATTTGCATCGCGGCAAGGTGGCCGCGGGCTAAACGACAAGGGAGGGTCCGATGCTTGCGAAGACACCGATGTCCGCTCTGGAACTGTGCGATGCGATCCGCAGTGGCAAGACGGTCGACACGTCGCGCCTGAACCGTATCCTGCGCCTCGATCCGATGCACGCCCTGCTCGAAGTCCAGGCTTCGACCCCGTGGCACGTAATCGCCGCGGAACTGCGTCCTGGCGATGAGCGCGCCAACGTGCGTACCACCATGCCGACCGTGGGCGAGAGCGTCTGCCGCAACGCGGCCGGACCCGATGGCACGCCGGCCGTGAGCCATGTCGCTTCGCTGGCCCTGGTCACGCCGGAAGGGGAACTGCGCCGCGTCAGCCGCCAGCGCGATGCCGAGCTGTTCGCGCTCACCGTCGGCGGGTACGGCCTGTTCGGCACCATCTACAGCGTCACGCTGCGCATCGGGACGCTGGCGCGTGCGGTCGAGCGCTCGATGCGTCCCGATGAAATGACCCTGCGGCCGCAGAGCCGCGCGCGGCATTCGCTCGAGCTGCTGATTCCGCCTGGCGCGGTCGAGGATTTCATGAAGGATACGGACACGCGCTGCAACGATTGGCGTATCCCGCTGCATAGCGTGTCGACGCGTAGCACCGTCCAGGAAGACGATACCTACCTGCGCTGGGCGCGGCGCGACTTTGCCGAGGTGAAGCTGAACTTCGCCGAGCCCGCAGGACTCAGCGCATCGGTGCGCGGCACGCAGCTGCGCCACGAGCTGATCGACGCCGCGATCGCCGCAGGCGGCAGCTTCCAGATCGCCTGCACGCCGGACGCGACCCGCGAGCAGACCGAGCGATGCTATCCGCAGCTCAAGAGCTTCCTCGCGCAGAAGCGCCATTTCGATCCGAACGAGCGCCTGGTGAACGGTTGGTACCTGCACCAGCGCAACCTGCTCGGCCGCGAGGCTTGCGAAGTGCGCTGGGCACAGTAAGCTCGCGCGGTGGGCCATAGACTGAAGGCCGCCGCTTCGATGCTTCTCGCCCTGCCCGGGATTGCCGCCCTCGCGCTGGTGGGCGTGCTGCTGGTCTACGCGGGGGTCCTCGCCGCAGGCGTGCTGCAGTCCTGGCTCCTGGAAATGAGCGCGCTGACTGCGTTACTCGGGCTGCTGGTGGTTCTGCCAGCGGCCCTCTTCCCCCCGCTGCGGCGCATTTGCGCCGCGGCGATGTTCGTCGCCTCCTGCCTCTTCGGCCTCACCGCCCTGGCATGGGGAGCCCTGGTGACCTTTCACGCCTGGGGACTCGGCGCAGTTTTCGCCGGCTTGCTGCTGCTGGGAATCGGCGTGGTTGCGATGGGCATGCTGGCGGCTTTGGTCAAAGGCGCCTGGCTCACCCTGGCGGGGCTCGCGTTGCTGACGGTCGGTAGCGTCGCGGCAAGGCTGGCGAGCCGCAAACTCCTCGCAAAAAGCCGGCTAGCCGAGCGACGGGCTGTAGATCACCTGCACGTTCTCGGGGGCCAGCCACGCGCCGAGCTCGGCGAGCAGGCGGCTGTCGGGTCGCACGCGCCAGGCATCGCCGAGAGCCACCTCGCAGGCAGCCCCCGAGTTGCGGTAGGCGATCACCACCTGGCAGGCCCCGCCTCCGGAGGCGCGGTAGGGCGCGAGCAGTTGCTGTAGCCGCCGCGCATCGGCCTGGCCGTTCATCGCCAGGCGCAGGCGGGCGCCAAATCGTGCGCGCAGCGCCTCGAGGTCCAGCAGCTCGTCGGCGCCGACGCGCAGCCCGCCGGAGAACTCATCGCGCTGCACCTTGCCGGCGACGACCAGCAGCGCGTCCTCCTTGATCTTGTCGCGGCTCTTTTCGAACAGCTCGTTGAACACCGTGATCTCGACCTGGGCGGTCGCATCGTCGAGCGTCACCACCATCATGCGGCCGCGGCGCGTCATCTGCACGCGCGCCTGCGTCACAACCCCCGCCATCCAGACGCGGTCGCCGGGGTTCAGCCTGGCGAGCGGCGTGCGGGTAAAGCCCTTGAGCTCGCGTTCGTAGACGGAGAAGAGATGCCCGGAAATGGAAAAGCCGAGCGCCGTTTTCTCTTCGAGCAGTTTCTGGCGCAAGTCCCATTGCGCGGCATCGATATAAGCGTGCGCGCCGCCGCGCGGTGCCTCGGCTTCGCCGAAAAGGCTGTTCTGCGACGAGGCGCGCTCCGCCTGCTCGGCGGCTTCGAGCGCCCGGCCGACCGAGGCCAGCAGGCGCGAGCGCTGCGTGTCGAGCGCGTCGAAGGCGCCGGCGCGCACCAGCGCCTCGACCACGCGACGGTTGACCATACGCTTGTCGACGCGACGGCAGAAATCAAAGAGATCGGTGAACGGCGCCTCGCGGCGCGCCTGCACGACGGTGTTGATCGCCGCTTCGCCGGTGCCGCGCACCGCGCCGAGCCCGTAGCGGATGCGTTCGGCGTCGACCGGCCGAAAGCGGTATTCCGAGGCATTGATATCGGGCGCCAGGATGGCGAGGCCGTTCGCCAGCGCGTCCTCGTGGAACTGGCGCACCTTGTCGGTATCGTCCATCACTGCCGAAAGGTTGGCGGCGAGAAAGGCGGCGCGGTGATGCGCTTTCATGTACGCCGTCTGGTAGGCGAGCAGCGCGTAGGCCGCGGCGTGCGACTTGTTGAAGCCGTAGCCCGCGAACTTCTCCATCAGGTCGAACAGCTGGGTCGCTTTGGCACGCGACAGCGCATTTTTTTCTGCGCCGGCGACGAAGATGTCGCGCTGTTGCGCCATTTCCTCGGCCTTCTTCTTGCCCATGGCGCGCCGCAGAAGGTCGGCGCCGCCGAGCGTATAGCCGCCGATCACCTGCGCGATCTGCATCACCTGCTCCTGGTAGACCATGATGCCGTAGGTGGGGCCGAGGATCGGCACGAGGCGCGGGTCGAGATAATCGACGCGCTGCTCGCCGTGCTTGCGCGCGATGAAATCGGGGATCAGGTCCATCGGGCCCGGCCGATACAGCGCGACGAGGGCGATCACGTCCTCGAAGCGATCCGGGCGAGCGCGCCGGATGAGATCGCGCATGCCGCGCGACTCGAGCTGGAACACCGCGGTTGTATTGCCCGCCGAGAGGAGCTGATAGGTGGCAGCGTCGTCGAGCGGGATGCGCGCGAGCGCAAAGTCCGGCAGGCCGAGCTCGCGGACCAGCCGTTCGGCCCAGTCAAGGATCGTGAGGGTCGTCAGGCCGAGAAAGTCGAACTTCACCAGACCGATCGCCTCGACGTCGTCCTTGTCGAGCTGCGAGATGACGTTGGTCGTGCCTTCAGCGGCGTACAGCGGGCAGTACTCGGTGAGCCGGCCCGGCGCGATCAGCACACCGCCGGCATGCATGCCGACGTTGCGCACCACCCCTTCGAGCTTCTCGCCCAACGCGAGCAGCTCGCGAACCTCGTCCTCGTTCTTCTCGCGCTCGGCGAGCAGTGGCTCGGCTTTGCGCGCGTCGGCGAGGGTCACGTTCTTGCCGGGCTGCACCGGGATCAGCTTCGCGATCTGGTCGCAGAAGTTGTAGCCGAGGTCGAGCACGCGGCCGACGTCGCGCACCACGGCGCGCGCCGCCAGGGTGCCGAAGGTGGCGATCTGCGAGACGCTTTGCTCGCCGAACTTGCGGCGTACGTAATCGATGACGCGATCGCGCCCGTCCTGGCAGAAGTCGATGTCGAAGTCCGGCATTGAGACGCGCTCGGGGTTGAGGAAGCGCTCGAAAAGCAGGTCGTAGCGCAGCGGGTCGAGGTCGGTGATGCCGAGCGAATACGCGACCAGCGATCCGGCGCCCGAGCCGCGTCCCGGGCCGACCGGCACGCCGTTCTGCCTGGCCCAGTTGATGAAGTCGGCGACGATCAGGAAGTAGCCGGCGAAGCCCATCTGCACGATGGTCTGGATCTCGAACGCGAGGCGTTCGCGGTAGCGCTGCGCCGCCTGCGCATCGAGCCCGAGCTCGGCCGCACGGCGCGCAAGGCCTGCCTGCGCCTCGTTCTTCAGGTGCTGGTCGATCGTCACACCCGGCGGCGTCGGGAAAGCCGGCAGGCGCGTCTTGCCGAGCTCGATCTCGAGATTGCAGCGCCGCGCGATCTCGATCGTGTTGTCGAGCGCCTGAGGCGCGTCGGCGAACAGGCGCGCCATCTCCTCC
>DASWER010000399.1:0-3303 GCA_036394655.1 Burkholderiales bacterium | reverse complement strand
TCCCTTCATTGAGCACCTGATCCTGCCCGCGACGACCCTGTCGGTGATCTACATCGCGCTGATTGCGCGCGTCACGCGCGCCTCGGTGCTGGAAGCGCTCGGCGAGGACTACATCCGCACGGCGCGCGCCAAAGGTCTGCCGGAGGCTCGCGTGCTGATACGCCATGCGCTCGCCAACGCTGCGGTGCCGATCGCCACGGTGATCGGCATCGGCATCGCCATTCTCATCGGTGGCGTGGTGGTGACCGAGTCGGTCTACGCGATCCCGGGGCTGGGAAGGCTGACGGTGGACGCGGTGCTGGCGCGCGACTTCCCGACGATCCAGGGTGTGATCCTGTTTTTCTCGTTGATCACCGTGGCGATCAACCTGCTGATCGATCTTTCGTACGTGTTCCTCGATCCGAGGATTCGCTACTGATGTGGCAAAACTGGTCGGTGCGCATCGGCGGCAGCGCGCTCATCGTCCTCGTGGCGATCGCGCTCGCCGCGCCCTGGCTCGGCACGGTGGACCCGACCCTCTTCGACGCGGCGAGCCGCGATCTCTTGCCGGGCGAAGCCGGCGAGATCACCACGCTCGAGGGCGACGCGCTCAAGCACCGCTTCCTCATGGGCTCGGACTCGTTCGGCCGCGACATCTACAGCCGAGTGCTTTACGGCACCCGCGTCTCGCTCATCGTCGGCCTCGCCGCGGCGCTGGTCGCGCTTACGTTCGGCGTGCTGTGCGGCCTGAGCGCCGGCTATCTGCGCTGGCTCGACGGCCCGCTCATGCGTGTCATGGACGGCATCATGGCGATCCCGGCGATCCTGATCGCCATTGCGGTGGTGGCCTTGTGGCGCGCGAGCCTGCCGAGCGTGGTCATCGCGATCGCGATTCCCGAAATCCCGCGCGTCACGCGCCTCGTCCGCTCGCTGGTGCTCACCATCCGCGAGGAGCCGTACGTCGAGGCGGCGATCGCGCTCGGCACGCCGACGGCCAAGATCATGTTCGGCCACATCCTGCCGAACACGATGGCGCCGCTGCTGGTGCAGGGCACCTATATCTGCGCCTTCGCCATCCTGCTTGAAGCGATCCTCTCCTTCCTCGGCGTCGGCCTGCCGCCCGACATTCCGACCTGGGGCAACATCATGGCCGAAGGGCGGGTGCAGTTCGTCGCCTACCCGCACAACGTCTTCTTCCCCGGCGTATTCCTCGCCGTGACTGTGCTCGCGGTCAACATGTTCGGCGACGGCCTGCGCGACACGCTGGATCCGAAGATGGCGAAGCGCTTATGAGCACGCTCGACGTCAAGGGCCTCACGGTACGACTGCCGAAGGGAGCGGACCGTCCGCAGGCAATTTCGGATATCTCGTTCAGCGTCGAGCGCGGCGAGATCCTGTGCCTGGTGGGCGAATCGGGCTCCGGCAAGACGGTGATCGCGCATTCCATCATGGGCCTCCTGCCGAAGACGCTGACGCTCGCGCGCGGCGAAGTACGGCTCGAAGGCGAGGAGCTGACGCGCGCAGCCGAGTCGCGCCGGCGCGAGTTGCGCGGGGCGCGCATGGCGATGGTCTTCCAGGAGCCGATGAGCGCGCTCAACCCGGTGATGCGCTGCGGCGCGCAGATCGAAGAGGTGCTGCGCTACCACACCCGGAAATCCTCGAGCGAGCGGCGCGCGCGCGCCCTGGCGCTGATGAGTGAAGTCGCCCTGCCGGATCCCGAACGGCTGCTCGATGCGTATCCCCACCAGCTCTCCGGCGGACAGCGCCAGCGCGTCGGCATCGCCATCGCGCTCGCGCTCGAGCCGACGCTGCTGATCGCCGATGAGCCCACCACGGCGCTCGATGTCACGACCCAGGCGCAAATCCTCCGGCTGATCGTCGACTTGCAGCGCCGCCACGGCATGGCGGTGCTTTTCGTAACGCACGACTTCGGCGTCGTCGCCGAGATCGCGCATCGCGTGGCGGTACTGCGCGAGGGCCGGCTGGTCGAGCTCGGCGACAAGCAGGAAGTGCTGACCCGGCCGCGCGACGCGTATACGCGCATGCTGATCGGCGCGGTGCCGACGCTCAAGCCGCACGCGCGCACGGTGGCAGAGGACGCGCCGGTGGTGCTGGCCACCAACGCGCTGTCCAAAACCTATGTCGAGCGGGGCTGGCTGCGGAGGAAACGCGAGCTGCCCGCGGCAAGCGATGTGACGCTCGAGCTGCGCAAGGGCCAGACCCTCGGCATCGTCGGCGAATCCGGATCGGGCAAGTCGACCGTGGCGCGCTGCATCGTGCGGCTGATCGAGCCCTCGAGCGGCGAGATCCGGCTCTCGGGGGTCGATCTGGCACGCCTGCGGCCGCGTGAGCTGCGGCCGCTGCGCCGGCGCGTGCAAATCGTTTTCCAGGATCCGTATCGTTCACTCAATCCGCGGCGCAGCGTCGGCGAGGCCATCATCGAAGGCCCGCTGAATTACGGCGTGCCGCGCGGCGAGGCGCTGGAGCGCGCGCGACGGCTGATGGAGCTGGTGCGCATGGATCCGGCGGCGCTCGAGCGCTACCCGCACCAGTTCTCCGGCGGCCAGCGCCAGCGCATCTGCATCGCGCGCGCGCTTGCCGTGGAGCCGGAGCTGCTGGTCGCGGACGAGGCGGTGTCGGCGCTCGACGTCTCGGTGCAGGCGCAGGTGCTGCAGCTCTTGGAGGAGATCCGCATCCGGCTGCAGCTCGCGATGCTGTTCATCACGCACGATCTGCGCGTCGCGGCGCAGGTGTGCGATCACGTCGCCGTGATGCAGGCCGGGCGCATCGTCGAATACGGTCCGGCCGAGCGGATCTTCCTCGAGCCGAGGCACGAGTACACGCGCGCGCTGTTCGCCGCGGCGCCGGGCCGCAACTTCGCATTCGCACCCGCGTAAACTAGCGCCATGGACCGCCTGGACGCCGGTGCGATCGCGCTGCCGCAATTCGAAGTACGCGTACTCGAGCGCTGCGGCTCGACCAATGCCCTGCTGCTGAAAGAGCGCAAGGACGGGCTGCTGCTCGCAGCGGAAGAACAGACCGCCGGGCGCGGCCGGCGCGGGCGGCGCTGGTACTCGGCGCCCGGCAACGGCTTGACCTTCTCCCTTTCCAGGACGGTGCGCCGGCCGCTGCGCGAGCTCGCCGGCCTCTCGCTGGTCGCGGGGGTTGCGGTGGCTCGCGCGTTGCGCGCGCTCGGCGTGCAGGCCGCGTTGAAATGGCCCAACGACGTGGTGGTCGGCGAAGCGAAGCTCGGCGGCATCCTGGTCGAAACGCGCGGCAACGAACGCGAGGTCCTGGCGGTGATCGGCGTGGGCATCAACTGCC
>DASWER010000398.1:0-4184 GCA_036394655.1 Burkholderiales bacterium | reverse complement strand
ACTCGATCCTGCGCTTCGAGCAATGTCACGTTGTGCCCAAAGCGCGCGCAGGCGAGCGCGGCGACGGTGCCGACGGGACCCGCGCCGACCACCAGGATGTTTCGCGCTTGCATGCGAAGGCCGCGATTATACTGAGCCGATGCCGGATGCTTTTCGTCTGGGAGCGAAGCAGGCTGCGAAATTGATCGAGCGCGGCGAGCTCAGCCGGGAGGCGCTGCTCGCGAGCTGCCGCGAGCGCATCGCGCTCCGCGAACCCGAAGTCAGGGCCTGGACATTCCTTGCCACGGAATTCAACAGCGTACCGGGCCCGCTCCAGGGCGTGCCGGTCGGCGTGAAGGACATCTTCGACACGCACGACATGCCCACGGCGTACGGCTCGCCGATCTACAAGGGCCACCGCCCGCGGACCGATTCAGCGCCGGTCGCACTCACGCGCCGCGCCGGCGGCACCATCATGGGCAAGACCGTCACCGCCGAGTTCGCCACCTTCGTGCCGCGCGAGACGCGCCATCCGCTCGATCCTTCGCGCACGCCCGGCGGCTCCTCGAGCGGCTCGGCCGCCGCGGTGGCCGATTTCATGGTGCCGCTCGCCTTCGGCACGCAGACCGCCGGTTCGCACATTCGCCCGGCGTCGTACTGCGGCATCGTCGGCTTCAAGCCGACCTTCAACACCATTGCGCGCGCCGGAGTGAAGCCAGGCGCCGATTCCCTGGACACCGTCGGTGTATATGGCCGCAGCGTCGAGGACGTCGCCTTCTTCGCCGGCGCACTGACGAACCGCCGCGACCTGGAAGCGAAGCTCGACCGACCGGCGCGCGTCGGCATCTGTCGAACCTACGAATGGGATCGCGTGCAGCCGGAAATGCGCAAGGCGCTCGAGGATGCGCGGCGCACGCTCGGCGCGGACGAGTTCGAGCTGCCGGGCCGCTTCAAAGGCCTGCGCGAGAGCCATACCGCGATCCTCTGGTACGAGATCGCGCGCAGCCTCGCCGACGAATACACGCGCTTTCCCGATCAGATGGATCCTGCGCTGCGCCAGCGCTGCGCCGACGGGTTTGCGCTCGAGCCGAAGGAGTATCTGCGCGCTCAGCAGCATGGCGCCGACTGTCGCGCCCACTTCGCGCAGGCGCTTGGCGACTACGACGTATTGCTCGCGCCCGCCGCGACCGGCGAGGCGCCGAAGGGCCTATCGTCGACCGGCGACGTGGCCCTGAACGTGGTGTGGACGCTGCTGCATGTGCCCTCGGTCTGCGTGCCGGCCGCGAAGAGTCCCAATGGCATGCCGCTCGGACTGCAGGTGATTGGGCGCATCGGCGATGACGCGCGCACACTCGCGTGCGCCGACTGGATTGCCGCCAGGCTCGGAGCCAACGCATGAGAGCGCTCGTCACGCTCGTGTTGCTCATCCCTGTCATTGCGCTCGCGCAGTCGTGGCCGCAGAAGCCGATCAAGGTCATCGTGCCGTTCCCGCCGGGCGGCGTAACCGACTCGCTCGCGCGCATCACGGCGGATTGGCTGACGCAGCGCCTCGGGCAGCCGGTGGTGCCCGACAACCGCCCCGGCGCGAGCGGCGCGATCGCCGCCGATCTTGTAGCGCGCGCCGAGCCCGACGGCTACACGCTGCTCTCGGCGGCGTCGCCGCAGCTCACCGTGGTGCCGCATGTCCAGAAGATCAGCTACGACCCGGTCAAGGATTTCGCGCCGATCTCGATCGTCGGCACCAACGCCTTTGCGCTCGGCTGCAACAGCGAGAAGACGCCGGTGAAATCGCTCGCCGAGTTCGTCGACTACGCAAGAGCGCGCCCCGGCCAGCTCAACTACGGCTCGCCGGGATCGGGCTCGATCGGGCACCTGACGATGGCCCTGTTTCTCGCGCGGGCCGACTTGAAGATGGAAGCGGTGCTCTACAAGGGCGGCGGCCCGGCGATGGCCGACGTGCTGGCGGGCCACGTCAATTGCTACTTCGGCAATTACAACGAGATCCTGCCGCATGCCGCCGGCGGCCGGGTGCGTGTGCTGGCGACCTCCGGGGACAAGCGTGCGCGCCAGCTGCCCGATGTGCCGACGGTTGCCGAGCAGGGCTATCCCGGCTTTCGCACCGAGACCTGGAACGGCTATGTCGCGCCGGCCGGCACGCCGCGCGAGATCGTCGAGCGTATAGCGCGCGAGATCGCCGCCGGCTGCAAGGACGCGGCGTTTGCGGCGCGCCTCGACAAGATCGGCGTCGACCCGCTGTGCAGCACGCCCGCCGAATTCGCGCGCGGGGTGCGCGAGGATCTCGCCATGTGGAAGGATGCAGTGCAGGCTGCGGGGCTCAAACCGCAATGACATTGCGCGTCGCCATTCCCGATCTCATCTCGCCGTCGTATTTCCCGGCGATCGCCGCGGTCGAAATGGGCTTTCTGCCCGGTGCAAAGCTGGAGCTGCTCTATCCGGTGACCAGGACCTACGAAGAGCTGCGCGAAGGCCGGCTCGATTTCGTCGGCGGCGCGTCGCACGCAGCGCTCTATGCCTTCAAGGACTGGCAAGGCGGCAAGCTGCTGTGCGCGCTCGCGCAGCGGATGTACTGGTTCCTGGTAGTGCGCAAGGATCTGAACGCCCAGCGTGGCGACCTCAAGGTGGTGAAGGGCCTGCGCATCGGCGCGGCGCCTGGACCGGTCGACGGCCTGAAGCAGATGCTGAAGCGCGCCGGCATCACCGACGTGCAGATCGGCCCGGTACCGGGCACGGTGGGCGAGAAGGCATCGTTCGGCCTGATGGCGGCGAGAGCACTCGCCGAAGGCAAGCTCGACGGTTTCTGGGCGAACGGCATGGGCGCCGAGGTCGCGGTGCGCGAAGGCGTCGGCAGCGTGGTGCTCGATGCGCGCCGCGATGGCACGCCCGAGGTGAAGGGCTACACCTTCCCGGCGCTGGTATGCACCGACAGGACGATCCGCGAGCGGCCCGAGGTGGCCAGAGCGGCCATCAACGCCGTGAAATCCGCGCACGAGGCACTGAAGAAGGACCCCGAGCGCGCAACCGAGATCGGCCGGCGGCTCTTTCCGCCGCAGGAAGCATCGCTCATCGCCGAGCTCATCCGCCGCGACGCGCCGTACTACCAGCACGGCATTTCCCGCCAGACGGTGGACTCGATGAACCGCTTCGCGCAGGACCTCGGTCTGCTCTCCAAGCCGGTGACTTACAACGAGGTCGTATGGACGCCCGACTGAAAGGCAGGGTGGCGATCGTCACCGGCGCAGGCTCCGGCATCGGAAAAGCGCTCGCGACGCGCCTTGCACAGGACGGCGCCGCGGTCGTCATTGCCGACGTGCGCCACTACGACGTCGCGGCCGCCGCGATCGCAATCGCGACCGGCGCGCGCACGCTCGGCCTGCAGATCGACGTATCCCGCGAGAATGACGTCGAGCGAATGGCCGCGCAGACGGAAAAGGTGTTCGGCCGCATCGACATCCTGGTGAACAACGCCGCGCTCTTCAGCACGCTCGAGCTGCGCCCATTCGAGCAAATCCCCGCGGAGGAGTGGCGCAAGGTCATGGACGTGAACACGCTGGGCGTGTTCCTCTGCTGCCGCGCCTGCGCGCCGCACATGCGCAGGGGCGGCTATGGCCGCATCATCAACCTCGCCTCGGGCGCGCCGCTCAAGGGCGTGCCGTTCTTCCTGCACTACATCGCGAGCAAGGGTGCGGTCATCGCCATGACGCGCGGCCTCGCCCGGGAACTGGGCAGCGACGGCATTACCGTGAACGCGCTCGCGCCGGGATTCACGCTGTCGGAGAACGTGGCGCAGCAGGAAGTACACCGCCGGCAGGGCGAGATCACCAAGAAGACGCGCGCCATCCAGCGCGACGAGACGCCCGAGGACCTGGTGGGCGCGGTGAGCTTCCTCGCGAGCGCCGATGCGGCGTTCATCACCGGCCAGACGCTCGTCGTGGACGGCGGTTCGGCGATGCTTTAGGTCTAGGTCACCTCTGCCGCCCGGCGCACGCTCCAGATCATCGAGGAGCGGATCAGAAAATCGCGCGCCGCTTCGCGGTCCGCCGCGATGCGGCGCAGCTCGTCGAAGGTCTTGTTGCGCTTGACCGGGTCGGCTTCCTCGAGCATCTGCTTGTTGCCGATCGACTGCGACTGCACGAAATCGATGTTGGCGGTGCGGCGCTTGCGCACGTAGAGATCGAGCAGGCTCT
>DASWER010000397.1:0-5468 GCA_036394655.1 Burkholderiales bacterium | reverse complement strand
CGCTGGAAAGTCGCCGCCTGGAAGACCTACACGCAGTTCGGACCGGGCGGCAAAGGCTTCTTTCTCTCCGACGACGTCGGCACCCGGTTCATCGAGAAGGCGCGCGCGCTCGGCGTGAAGACCATCTGCGTGCACAAGGGCCTGCCGTTCGGTTCGCGCTCCTACGAGCACAGCCAGTGCAGCGACATCGGCATCGTCGCCAAGCGCTTCCCGGACGTGAAGTTCCTGATCTACCACTCCGGCTTCGTCACCACCGTGAAGGAACAAGCCTATGAGCACAAGCAGCGGCGCGACGGCATCGACACGCTGATCCGCTCGCTCCTCGACAACGGCATCGCACCGAATTCCAACGTCTACGCCGAGCTTGGCAGCACCTGGCGCTTCCTGATGCGCGAGCCCGAGCAGGCGGCGCATGCGCTGGGAAAATTGATCCGCACCTGCGGCGAAGACAACGTGCTGTGGGGCACCGACTCGATCTGGTACGGCTCGCCGCAGGACCAGATCCAGGCGTTCCGCACGTTTCAGATCTCGCCGGCATTGCGCGAAAAGCACGGCTACCCCGCGATGATGCCGGCACTCAAGGCGAAAATCTTCGGGCTGAACGCCGCCAAGGTGTACGGCGTCACGCCGGCGGTGCGCAAGGCGAGCGACGAGCGCGAGCCGCACTTCATGACCTACGGTCCGAAGACGCGCCGCCAGTTCCTGCAGCTGCGCGGTCTCGGCCTCGTATAAATCGGGCTCCGTCCCCGAATTCAGCCGAGTTTGCCCACTTCCGCCTCGAGCACGTTCCACGCTGCACCGAATTCGTTTTTCCAGCGCTGGTAGAAGCCGCCGCCGAGCTTGGCGCGGAAGCTCGCGACGTCGGCATCGTTGAAGATCATCCCGCGCTCGGCAAGACGCTGGCCCAACTGCCGGTTGAGGCCATCGGTGTAGGCGCGCTGCAGCGCGACGTACTTCTGCACGTTGCGCTTGACGATCTCCTGGATGTCGTCCGGCAGCGAGTTCCAGAAGCGCAGGTTGGCGATCAGGTTGAAGCCCGACCACATGTGGTTGGTCACCGAGACGTAGCGCGTCACCTCGTAGAGCTTGTTCACCTCGACGATGACCAGCGGGTTCTCCTGGCCGTCGACGCGACGCGCCTTCAGCGCCTCGTAGAGCTCGCGGATGTTGACCGTCACCGGCTGCGCCTCGAGCGCGGTGAAGACGTCGCGGAACATCTGCCCGTCAGGCACACGCATCTTCACGCCGCGCAGATCGTCCGCGGTGCGGACCGGCTTGTCGACCATCGCGATCTGGCGGAAGCCGTTCTCGAGCAGCCCGTGCTGGAACCGGTAGATACCCGCCGCAAGGCACGCGCGGCCGATGGTTTCGCCAAGCTTGCCATCGTTGGCGGCGTGCACCTGCGCGTGGCTGGTGAAGGCGAACGGCACGCCCTGGATCTCGGCCACCGGCACCTTGCGCCCGAGAATGCCGCCCATCACGGTGAAGAACTCGAGCTCGCCCGACACCAGCATGTCGAGCGCCTGCGGATCCGAGCCCGGCACGTTGTTGTTCTGCGGGAAGGTCGCCACCTGCAACCGGCCCTGCGTCTCCTGCGCGACCTGCGACCAGAGATCGGTGAGGAACTGGTGCTGGTGGCTCTGCGCCGGCTGGTTGTGGAACTGCCTTGCTGTGCGCACCGGCACCTCGCGCTGTGGGATGCATCCCGTGAGCACCGCCGCACCCGCAGCCAGCACGAGGCGGCGCCGCCTGCCGTTCTCAGTCATGACGACCTCCCCCGCTGCTAGCATAGTGTGAAATGAGTGTGAAATGAGTGCGCCCATGAGTAAGCTCTGGATTGTCGCGCTGGCTCTGGTTGCGGCCCAGGCCGCGCGAGCCGAGCAGGTCGTGGTGTCGAACTATGCCGTCACCACCAACGGCATGCCCTTTGCCGTGGCCATGGACAAGGGCTACTTCAAGGAATTCGGCGCCAACGTCGACGGCATCCTCACTTCGGATGGCGGCGGCACCACGGTGCGCAACCTCCTCGGCGGCAAGCTCGCGTACGGCGAAGCGGCCGTCTCGGCGATCGTGTCGGCGGTGCAGGGCGGCGCCGACCTGCGCATCGTCAGCGGCAACGTGCATACGGTGGCCGAGTTCTACTGGGTGGCGATGCCGAAGTCGCCGGTGAATTCGCTCAAGGACCTGAAGGGCCGCAAGCTCGGCTACACCAATCCGCGCTCGACCAGCCAGGCGCTCGCCATCCTGCTGATGGAAGCGATCCAGCTCAAGGCGAGTGAGGTCGAGCTGGTGCGCACCGGCGGCTTCGGCGCGGGGCTCACGCTCCTCGAGGTCGGCGGCGTCGACGTCGTGCCGGTCGCCGAGCCGCTGTGGTCGAAGAACCAGGGCAAGTACAAGCTGATCGCCGCCGCGCCGGATTTCCTGCCGGCGCTCTCCAACGTCGTCGGCGTAACCACCGCGGAAGCCGCGGCGACGCGCGGCGACTTCATCCGTGCCGTGATCCGCGCGCGGCGCAAGGCGGTGGAATTCATGCTCGCGAATCCGAAGGAATCGGCGGCGATCATTGCCAAGGTCTACAACCTCGAGCCCGCCGTCATGGAGAGCACGCTGGTGAACCTGATCGCTTCGGAGAAGAAGGGCGGCGTGCCCTACTGGGGTCCCGGCGACATCCGCATCGACACCATGAACAACATGATCCGCGCGCAGAAAATCGTCGGCGCGATGCAGGGCGACGCCGACTGGGCGAAGCTGATCGACGAATCCTTCCTCCCCGACGACCTGAAGAGCAAGAAGTCGCGGTGACCGCGCCGCATTTGCGGCTGCGCGGCGTGAGCCGCGTCTACCCGGCGCGCGGCGCGCAGCCCGAAGTCCATGCCCTCGGTCCGCTCGATCTCGATCTGGAGCGCGGCGAGTTCTTCGCGGTGGTGGGGCCCTCGGGCTGCGGCAAGTCCACGCTCCTGGAGGTGATCGCCGGGCTCGCCCATCCTTCGTCCGGCGAGATCCAGTTTGAAGAAAAAGCGGTGACCGGCGCCGTTCCCGACGGCATCGGCGTGGTGTTCCAGGAGGACGCGAGCTTTCCCTGGCTCAGCGTGTACGACAACATCGCCTTTGGACTGCGGCACGCCGGCCGCCGCGAGGACGCGGTGCGCCAGCTCGTCGGCTACGCGATCGAGTTCATGGGCCTGAAGGAATTCGCCGGCGCCTATCCAGCGCAGCTCTCCGGCGGCATGCGCCAGCGCGTATGCATCGCGCGCACGCTGGTGCTGAAGCCGCGGCTGATCCTGCTCGACGAGCCCTTCGGCGCGCTCGACCAGCAGACGCGGCTGCTGATGGGCGACGAGCTGTTGCGCCTGTGGCGCGAGACCGGCGCCACGGTGCTCCTCATCACGCACGCGCTCGACGAAGCGGCGATGCTCGCCGATCGCGTCGGCGTGATGTCGGCGCGGCCGGGGCGCTTCCTCGAGCTGATCGAGACCGGCTGGCCGCGCAGCCGCGACAGCACGCTGGTGGCGAACGAGGCCTTCGGCCGTGTGACCAGTCGCATCTGGTCGCGGCTGCGCGGCGAATCGATGCGCGCGCTCGGCCGTACGTGACTCCCGCCCGGCTGCGCCTGGCGTTCATCGTTGCCGCGGTCGCGGCGCTGGAGATCCTCTGCCGCACGGGGATCATCCCGTTGATCACGATGATCGCGCCATCGGCGATGGTGCGCGCGCTCTACGAGGTGCTGGCGTCCGGCAAATTCAACCGCGACATCGCCGCCACGCTGGCCAATGTCTCGGCGTCGATTGCCGCGGCGATGCTGGTCGGCGTGGCGCTTGGCACCGCGCTGCAAGGGCTGGGCGCCGTGCGCCGCGTGCTCGATCCGCTGTTCGCCACCTGGTACGCGATCCCGATCTATGCGTTCTATCCGCTGCTCATCGTCATCCTCGGCCTGGGCGAGCTGCCGCAGATCGCGATCGGCTTCCTGCTCGCCGTGATGGCGGTGATCCTGAACACGCTGAACGGTCTCGACCGCGTGCCGCCGGTGCTCCTGAAAGCGGCGCGCAGCCATCGCCTCGGAGCGCTCGCCACGGCGTTCAAGGTGCGCCTGCCGTGCGCCGCGCCCTACCTGTTCGCCGGCTTCCGGCTCGCCGTCGCCTACTCCTTCATCGGCGTCATCGGCGCCGAGTTCATCACCTCGAGCCGCGGCATCGGCTACGAGATCTCCTACGCCTACAACAACTTCGACAACCGCGTGATGTACGCGATGATTCTCTTCATCCTCGCGCTGGTGGTGGCGGTCAATATGTCGCTGCATGTGTGGGAGCTGCGGCTGCTTGCCCGGAGGCAGCGATGAAGTGGCGCGATCCACTGCTCCTCGTGGTGGCTCTTCTGCTGTTATGGGAGGCGCTGTACCTCGTCATCGGCGACGTCGCGCTGCGCTCGCCGCTCGCTACCGTCCGGAGCCTGGGCACGCTGCTCGCAGATCCGGCGTTTGCGCCTCACGTGCGGGAAACCCTGCTGGCGTTCGCGCAGGCCTTCGTCATCGCGGTGGTCGTGGGACTCGCGCTCGGCGTCTCGCTTGGCGCGGCGCCGCTCGCGGGCGAGGCGGCCGAGCCGGTCCTGGTGGCGCTCTACTCGCTGCCGAAGATCACGCTCTACCCGGTGATCCTGCTGGTCTTCGGCATCGGCATGCCGGCCAAAGTGGCGTTCGGCGCGATTCACGGCATCGTGCCGATCGCGCTTTTCGCGATGAACGCGATCCGCAACATCCCGGCAATCCACCTGAAGTCCGCGCAGGCGCTCAAGCTGACGCGGTTCGCTACCGCGCGCGCGGTGCTGGTGCCCGCGGCCCTGCCCGAGATCGTCACCGGCGTGCGTGTCGGCTTCTCGCTGGCGCTCATCGGCACGATCCTCGGCGAGATGTTCGGCTCGCAGCGCGGGCTGGGCTACCTCCTGATCCAGGCGATGAGCCTGCACGACATCGACCGCATCCTCGCGCTTACGCTGCTGCTAGTGCTGTTCGCAGCGGCGGTCGGCGCGCTGCTGCTCGCGCTCGACCGCCGGCTGCATTTCAGGACCTAGGTCAGCGGATCGCCGCGGGCGCGACCGAGGAGCCCGAAGCACCGTAGATCTTGAGCGGCTGCAGCGTGAAGGCGAATTCGTACACCTTCTTCGCGGCGAGCTCGTCGAGCTTCAGGTTTTCCAGGATGTGGATGCCGTTCACCACCAGGAAGATCTGGTGCACCGGCAGCGAAAGGTCCTTGTCCGGATTGGGCGAGACCTCGACCGGCCAGTTGTCGGAGCCCACCAGCATCGGGTCCTGCTTGGCGAGCCATTCCGCCGCAGCGACGCCGACGCCGGGCGTCGACTTCACGAAGCGCGCGTTGTCCTTGCCGTAGAGCCTGCCCCAGCCGGTGTTGATGATCACCGCATCGCCCGGCTGCAGCTTCATGTTGCCCTGCTTGGCGAGCGCCTGCTCCAGGTCC
>DASWER010000396.1:0-16619 GCA_036394655.1 Burkholderiales bacterium | reverse complement strand
TCCCACAGGCTGACGCCGAACTCGCGCCGGTAGCGCAGCTCCGCGCCGCGCGACAGCAGGTTCGCGACGCGGTGCAGCTTGTAGGACAGCAGGTCGCGGATCTCAGTCATCGAAGAACGGCGTTTCGCCGTCGCCGCGCAGGCGGATGTCGAACCGATAGACGGCGCCCTCCCTTTTGGCCACCAGTCGCGGCCGAGCGGAAGCGGGGACGGCGTCCAGCACCGGATCTTTCGCCGGCTCGAAGAACATCACCGTCTGGAGCTGGCGCATCAGGCCGGAGTAAAGCAGCAGGAAATTGATATGCGGTGCGCGCCCGTCGTACGAGCCCGGCTTGACGGTGCGGAAGCGGTAGACACCATTGGCATCGCTGGCGGCGCGGCCCCAGCCGTAGAACTCGGCGTTGTCGTAGCGGCCCTGGCTGTCGGCCTGCCAGATTTCCACGATGACGTTATCGAGCGCCTTGCCGTCGAGCTGCGTGATGCGGCCGGTGATCTCGATGACCTCCGTCTC
The DNA here is from genome assembly GCA_036394655.1 of Burkholderiales bacterium. Taxonomy (GTDB): domain Bacteria; phylum Pseudomonadota; class Gammaproteobacteria; order Burkholderiales; family SG8-39; genus SCGC-AG-212-J23. Next base: position 16,109 of record DASWER010000396.1, on the reverse strand, counting down.
TCTCACGCCGGCGGCAAGGTCGTTGGCGCCCTCGGCGAACTCGCGCGGGAAGAACGGGCCGAGCGTCATCTCTCCCGTCGGGACGAGGCGCGTCATGGAAGCGAAGGCACAGCGCTGCGGCCGCGAACCACGAGCTGGTATTCATAGACCAGCGCGTTCTGCGGTCCCTTCGCGGTGAGCGCGAGGCGCGCGATGCAGCGGCTGCGCGCTTGCGGATCGCGGATCGCGTTGAGGATCGGATCGGCATCGTTCAGCGGCTCACCGGGAAAGAACATCTGCGTCACCAGGCGCGAGAGCCACACCCGGCCCCACACCGAGAAATGCACGTGCGGCGGCCGCCACCAGCCCGCGGTATCGGGCACCGGGTAGGCGGCGGGCTTGATGGTGCGCAGCTCGATCAGCCCGCTGTCTCCCGCGACAAGGCGCGCGGCGCCGTAGAAGTTCGGATCGGCCGGCGCATCGTTGGTGTCGTTGGGATGGATGTACTTGCCGGCGGCATTGCAATGCCAGACTTCGACCACCGCTCCGGGGACCGGCGCGCCGTCCTCGTCGACCACGCGCGTGCGCAGGTGGATCAGCTGGCCGAGCGCGCGCTTCGCGCCGTGGCCGGCAAGATCGCCGCGCACGCTGCCCAAACGCCGCGCCAGGTTCTGCGGGCCGGTAAGCTCGGAGTGCGTCTGCGGCCGGCGCACCAGCGGCTGCGACGGCCAGCGCTGAAAGGTCTGCGCGTAGCCCGCCACGGTGCCTTCGGATTGTGTTTCGGGGTCGCGCCGCGGCAGCATGGTTGACACCGTAAACGAGGTCGTTGATAGTGTCAACGATGGACGCGGTGACGCTCTGCGAGTGCTTCGCGCGCGACGGCCTGCAGCACGAGAGCGCCTTCGTGCCGACCGCGACCAAGCGGGCGCTGGTCGAGCGCTTCGCGGCGCTCGGCTTCAGGCGCGTCGAGGCCACCTCCTACTCCAACCCGAAGGTCGTGCCGCAGTTCGCCGATGCCTCCGATCTGCTGCGCTCGCTGGAAAGGAAAGCCGGCGTGCACTACAAGGCGACCTGCGCCAACGTGCGCGCGGTCGAGCGCGCGCTGGCGGACCTCGATGCCGGCTTCGGCGCGAACGAGATCAGCCTGCTCGCCTCGGCGAGCGAGGCGCATTCGCAGAAGAACCTCAACCGCTCGCGCGGCGAGCAGTGGCAGAACATCGAGCAGATGGCGCGCGCGGCCAAGGGCCGCTTCCGGCTGATCGGCACCGTCTCGGTCGCGTTCGGCTGCCCGTTCGAGGGCAAGGTGGATCCCGCGGTCGTGGTTGCCGACTACGAAAAGTTCAGAAGCCTGGGAGTCGAGCACGTCGCGCTCGGCGACACCATCGGCACGGCAGCGCCTTCCGCGGTCAGAAACATCTTTGGAAAGCTCAAAGGCGGGACGCCGATCGCGCACTTCCACGACACGCGCGGCACCGGGCTGGTGAACTACGTCGCGGCGTATGAGGCCGGAGTGCGGTGGTTCGACAGCGCGTTCGGCGGCGTCGGCGGGCATCCGGCGAAGGTCAAATACGGCGGCGGGCACACCGGCAACGTGTGCACCGAGGACCTGGTGAACCTGTTCGAATCGATGGGCATCGCCACGGGCGTCGACCTCGACGGCCTGCTCGCCACCGCCGAGCTCTGCGAGCAGGCGCTCGGCCGCGAGCTCTACGGCCGCGTGACGCGCAGCGGGCTGAACCCGCTGCTATCGGCCCGGTAGACCGTTTCAATCCCTTTTGTGACGTGCGCTACGGAGATGTTGCACCGGTAATTCCATTGCGGGAGCGCGAAACGCGCCAGCAATGCGCGCGCCTCAGCATCCCGTCATGCGTACGCTTTTGCTGACGATCGTCCTCTGTGCCACCGCGCTGGCGGGGTGCGGCGAGCGCAGCCAGGCCGAGACCAACCTCGAGCCCTGGGACAGTCCGCAGGCTGGCGGCGCCAAAGCCGACTGGCAGGCAGACATCAAGGCGCGCATGCGCAACCAGAATGATTACGACAGCACACGATAGGAGCCCACCGGACATGGGCAGCAACGCCAAGTTTCTCGATCTCAACATGGAATTCACCGCGATTCCCGGCACCGGCGTCGAGGTCTCGCGCATCGCGCTGGGCACCTGGGCCATCGGCGGCTGGAAGTGGGGCGGCAGCGACGTGATGGAGTCCATCTGGACGATCCGCGCCGCCCTGGACCGCGGCATTACCCTCGTCGACACGGCGCCGGCCTACGGCTTCGGCCACTCGGAGGAGGTCGTCGGCAAGGCGCTTTCCACGCCGGGACTGCGCTCGCGCGCGGTGATCGCGACCAAGGCCGGCCTCGAGTGGCGCGATGGCCAGGTGTTCCGCAACGCGAGCCGTGCGCGCATCCTGCACGAGGTCGACGAGTCGCTCCGGCGCCTGCGCACCGACTACATCGACATCTATCAGGTGCACTGGCCCGATCCTTTGGTGCCGGTCGAGGAAACCGCCTCGGCCATGGCCGAGCTGTACCGGCAGGGAAAGATTCTCGCCATCGGCGTAAGCAATTTCTCGGTCGCGCAGATGGAAGTGTTCCGGCGCGAGGCGCCGCTGCACGTGCTGCAGGCGCCCTATAACCTTTTCGAGCGCGGCATCGAAGACGAGCTCCTGCCCTATTGCCGCAGGAACAGGATCGCGGTGTTTGGCTACGGCGCGCTATGCCGGGGGCTGCTCTCCGGGCGCATGCGACGCGATACGGCCTTCAGCGGCGACGATTTGCGCCAGAACGACCCGAAATTCCAGCAGCCGCGCTTCGACCAGTATCTCGCCGCGGTCCAGCGCCTCGACCTGCTTGCTGAGTACCGCTATGCCAAGCACGTGATCCATCTCGCGGTGCGCTGGATGCTCGACCAGGGCGTCAGCGCCGCGCTTTGGGGCGCACGCCATCCGAACCAGCTCGGCCCGGTCGCCGAAGTGGGCGGCTGGTCGCTCGGCGCCGACGTCAAGGCCGAAATCGACCGCGTGCTGCGCGAGCGGATCACCGACCCGATAGGGCCGGAGTTCATGGCGCCGCCGGCGCGAGCGCAATGAGGAAGCACATCTTTCTAGCGGGGTTGCTGCTCAGTATCAGCCTCGGGACTGCGCGGGCGCAGCCTGCGCCGGCCGACGCGGCACTTCCCGTGTGCGCCGCGTGCCACGGCAGCCAAGGTGAGGGCGGCCCGAACGGCGTGCCGCGCCTCGCGGGACAGAACGCCGACTACATGAGCCACGCCCTCTCCATGTTCAAGGCGGGGACGCGCGCCAGCCCGATCATGCAGCCGATCGCGCGGAATCTCAGCGACGCCGAAATCGCCCGCCTCGCCGACTATTTTTCGCAGCAAAGCCCACCGCTGGTACGGGCCGCCGTGTCACCGTCAGCGCAGCTGGTGCTCGCGGGAAAGCGGCTTGCGGAGACCGGAGCCGACAATGCCGCCGCATGCTTCAGCTGCCATGCGGCGCAAGGCGCCGGCAACGGCGCCCGCTTTCCGCGGATCGCGGGCCAACCCGCACAGTTCGTGATCGACCGGCTGCACGAATTCCAGGCGCGCGCACGGGAGAAGACCCCGCAACCCGGCACCATGACTGCTGTCGCGGCGACGCTGGAGGAGCAACAGATCCAGGAAGCAGCCGCGTACCTGTCGCAGCTAGAGATTCAAGCGAGCCGCTAGTCCCTGTGTTTCAGCTGTAACCGTCGCGCAATGGCGCAGACATGCGCAGGCAGTGCAATGGCGTAAAGGAGGCCCGCGATGGCCACAACCCATGTCCTTGCGATCGACGACGATCCTGCGATGCGCCAGCTGGTTGCCGAATACCTCGGCAAGAATGACCTGCAGGTCACTACGGTGGCCACCGGCGCCGAGATGGCGCAGGCGCTCGCCGAGCGCGCGATCGATCTCGTAGTGCTCGACCTGCGCCTGGCCTCGGAGGACGGCATGCAGCTCGCGCGCAGGCTGCGCGAGGAGTCCGAGGTGCCGATCATCATCGTCACCGGCAAGCAGGACGAGGCCGACCGCGTGATGGGCCTCGAGCTCGGCGCCGACGACTACATCACCAAGCCCTTCAGCGAGCGCGAGCTGCTCGCGCGCATCCGCGCGGTGCTGCGCCGCCATCGCATCGCGCGCGAGCTGCTGCCGTCGAAAACCGACCGGCGCCGTGCCTATCGCTTCCTTGGCTGGGAGTTCAACCTCGGCCGGCGCCGCCTGATCTCGCCCGACGGCAGCAGTGTCGAGCTGACCCTCGGCGAATACAACCTGTTGCAGGCGTTCTGCGCCGCGCCGCAGCGCGTGCTGTCGCGCGAGCAGCTGCTCGATCTGTCGCGGCTCAACGGCGCCGAGGTCTACGACCGCTCGGTCGACGTGCAGATCCTCAGGCTGCGCCGCAAGATCGAGCCCGACCCGGCGCGCCCGCAATACATCCGCACCGAGCGCGGCGCCGGCTACGTCTTCAGCGTGGCGGTGCAAGCACTCAACTGAGATTCTTATTCGGTATGACTGCCCGCGCCTGAGGCCCGCTCGGTAATGGACACGGCTTTGACGTTGACGAACTCGCGAATGCCGTCGCGTGAGAGCTCGCGCCCATAGCCGGAGCGCTTGACCCCGCCGAAGGGCAGGCGCGGGTCCGAGACCACCATGGCGTTGATGAAGGTCGAGCCCGCTTCCAACTCGTCGACGCAGCGCCGGCGTTCCTCCTCGTCGCTGGTCCAGACGCTCGAGCCCAGGCCGTAAGCGCTGGAATTCGCGAGCTCGATTGCCTCGCCCAGATCGCGCACCTTGAAGAGCAGCGCCACCGGACCGAACACCTCTTCCCGATAAGCCGGAGCGCCCTGCGGTATCCCGGCCAGGGCCGAGACCGGGTAGAAATTGCCCGGACGGTCCAGGCGCTTGCCGCCCGCGAGGAGGCGCGCGCCGGCCTGAACCGACTCGTCGACCTGGCGCTGGACGGTTTCCAGGATTTGCGCGGTGGCGAGCGGGCCGACGTCGGTGTCCTCGCGCATCGGGTCGCCCACCTTGAGCCGCTCGAGCCCCTCCACCATGCGCCGCTCGAACTCGTCGTAGATCTGCGCGTGCACGATGAAGCGTTTTGCGGCGATGCACGACTGGCCGTTGTTGAGGTTGCGTGCGGTGATCGCGGTCCTGACGGCCGTGTCCAGGTCCGCGCTCGGCAGGACGATGAATGGATCGGAGCCGCCCAGCTCCATGACGCTCTTCTTGATGTGCTTGCCGGCCTGCTCGGCGACCTGCGAGCCGGCGAGGTCCGAGCCGGTGAGCGTGACGGCCTTGACGCGCTCGTCGGCGATCACTCGCGCGACGCGCTTCGAGCTCATGAGCAGCGTCTGGAACGCGCCCGCGGGGAAGCCGGCGCGGCGAAAGATCTCCTGCAGCGCAAGCGCGCAGCGCGGAACGTTCGAGGCATGCTTGAGCAGCCCAACGTTGCCTGCCATCAAGGCCGGAGCCGCAAAGCGCATCACCTGCCAGAACGGGAAGTTCCACGGCATCACCGCGAGCACCGGCCCGAGCGGCAGGTAGCGCACGTAGCTTTTGTCCGCATCGGTCTCGATCGCCTCGTCGGCGAGGAAGCGCTCGCCGTTTTCTGCAAAATAGCGGCAGGCCCAGGCGCATTTCTCCGCTTCCGCCACTGCCGCCTTGTAGGTCTTGCCCATTTCCCGGGTCATCACGTGCGCCCACTTGTCCTTCTCGCCTTCCAGGATCTGTGCGGCCTTGGAGAGCCAGCCGGCGCGCGCAGCGAACGAGGTCGTGCGGTAGGCACGGAAGGCCTGCTGCGCCCGCGCCAGAGCCGCTTCCAGCTCCGCGTCGCTGATCTCGTCGAAGCTCTCGATGAGCTCGCCGGTGCTTGGATCGATGCTTTGCAATTTCATGCCTGATCCTTTCAGTACGACAGCGTGCGCGCCTTGCCGCGGAATACCCAATAGGTGTACGCGGCGGAGGCGGCCATCACGGGCAGCGTGATGAGCGCACCCACGAGGATGAAGATCAGCGACTTGGGTGCGGCCGCGGCCTGCCAGAGGGTCATGCGGTCGACGATGACGAACGGGAAGATGCTGAAGGCGAGCCCGAAGAACGCCAGAACGAAGATGCCTACCGACCCGGCGAACGGAAGCCACGCCCAGGCCTCGTCCGCGCGCGGCTGGTGCGCGAGCGTGACGCCGACCATCGCGAACAGCACGGCCGTCATCAGCGGCACCGGCGCAAGCAGCACGATGTTAGGGAACGAGAACCACTTATGGAACACGAAGCTGCTGACAAGCGGCGTCGCCACGGAGATGGCCGCAATGCCCGCAGCCGCAAGCCACAGACTGCGCCGCGCCCAGGCCACCGCGCGGCGCTGCAGCTCGCCTTCGGTCTTCATCAGCAGCCAGCACGCCCCGAGCAGCGTGTACCCGGCGGCAAGGCTCACGCCGACGAACAAGGCAAATGCCCATGCCCAGGCCCCCGCCTGAAACCCGGTGACGTAGCGGCCGAGCATCACGCCTTGCGCGAGCGCCGCGATCAGCGAGCCGGCATGGAAGGCGCCGTTCCACCAGCCTTTCCGAACGGCGCGCGCCTTCATGCGGAAGTCGAAGGCGACGCCTCGCAGGATGAGCCCGAGCAGCATGATCGCCACCGGCAGGTAAAGCTCGCCGAGGATGATGCCGTGCGCGATTGGAAACGCCGACAGCAGGAGGCCGATGCCGAGCACCAGCCAGGTCTCGTTGGCGTCCCAGAACGGTCCGATCGACTCCACCATCGCGTCCTTTTCCGCGTCGGCCGCGAAACCCAGCAGGATTCCGACCCCCAGGTCGTAGCCGTCCAGAACGACGTAGACGAGCGTCGCCATGCCCATCAGCGCCATGAACACGAGCGGCAGCCAGCCGCCGGGTTGGGAAAGCTCATGCATGCTGCATCTCCAGGGAAGCGCGTAGCGGGCTCGCCTTGCCGGCGAGGTAGAACAGAACCGAGACGTACGACACGAGAAGGAAGGCGTACAGCGCCACATACATCGCAAGCGTGGTCGCGATCATCGGGGCGGGGACCAACGAAGCTGCGTCCGCGGTCCGGAGAACTCCGGTCGCGAGCCAGGGCTGGCGTCCGACTTCCGTCGTGTACCAGCCGGCCAGCACCGCAACCCAGCCCGCGAATGTCATGGCGACCAGAACGCGCGCCAGGCCTGCGGTCAGCGGTCTTCCCCGGCGCAGCTTCCACGCCGCGAACCACGACACGAAGAGCATCAGCATGCCCATGCCGACCATGACGCGAAAAGCGAAGAACACCGGCGCCACCGGCGGGTGGTCGGCGAAGTCGTCGAGGCCCTTGATCTCGCCGTCGAGCGAGTGCGTCAGATAGACGCTCGCCAGATGCGGGATCGCAATCTCGTAGCGGTTGGCGCGCAGCGTTTCGTCGGGCACGCCGAAGAGGACCATCGGCGCGCCGCGCGCGCTCTGCCACAGGCCTTCCATCGCCGCAATCTTGGCCGGCTGGTGCTCCAGCGTATTGAGGCCGTGCCGGTCGCCGGCAGCGATCTGCAGCGGGATGAGCACGGCGGCGAGCCGCACTGCGGTGCGCAGCGCCGCCTGGACATCCGCGCTGCGCTGCCCGCGCAGCCAGCGGTACGCCGAGATCCCCGCGACGAGGAACGCCACAGTCAGCCCCGAGGCGAGCAGCATGTGGGTGAACCGATAAGGAAAGGACGGGTTGAAAATCACCGCCAGCCAGCTCGTGACGTGCGCCTGGCCGTCGATCATGGCGAAGCCGGCCGGGGTCTGCATCCAGCTGTCGAGCGCGAGGATCCAGAACGCCGAAATCGTGGTGCCGAGCGCGACCAGGAAGGCGGCCACCGCATGCATGCGCGGCGAGACGCGCTGCCCACCGAAGAGCATCACGCCGAGGAAGGCGGCCTCGAGAAAGAAGGCGAAGAGAATTTCGTAGGAAAGCAGGGGGCCCGCGATATTGCCGACCGTCTTCATATACCCCGGCCAGTTGGTGCCGAACTGGAAGCTCATTGTCACGCCGGAGACCACGCCCAGCGCGAAGGTGAGGGCGAAAATCTTCACCCAGAAGGTGTAGGTCTCGGCCCAGCGCGCTTCGCCGCTGTAGTTCGCGCGGAGGCGAAAGTAGAGGACCAGCCACGCCAGCCCGATCGAGATCGCCGGGAACAGGATGTGGAACGACATGTTGGTGGCGAATTGCAGGCGCGCCAGGAGCAGTGCATCGGCAGTAGCGGTCATGACGTGATCCTCTGTAAAGCTCGGCGAAGCACCTCGGCGCTTTGGGCGAGGGAGCGCCGTTCCTCGTCGGACATCGCCGGCTGGAGGATGCGGCTGACGCCTTCGCGGCCGACGATGCTCGGAAGCGACAGCGTGACGCCGTAGCCGGCGTTGTAGGCGCCGATCGGCAGCACCGCCCGCTCGTCGCGCAGCACGGCTTCGGCGATACGGGCGGAGACGATGCCGATGCCGAACTGGCTCGCCTCGTTGCCTTCGATGATCGTAATGTTGGCGTAGCGCACCTCGCGCTCGACGGCGCTCCGCACGTCGTGCATCAATGCCTCGGTGACCGGCATGCCGCCCACTCGGGCCGACGACCAGAGCAGTACCTCCGAAGTGCCGTGCTCGCCGACGACCTGGGCCTCAACCGATGCAGGATCGACTCCGAGCCGCGCGGCGAGATGCACGCGGAAACGCAGGCTGTCGAGCAGCGTGCCGGTGCTGACCACGCGGTCGTGTCCCGCCAGCCGGCGCGCGAGATCCGCCAGCGGATCGGGCGGGTCGGTGACCACGAGAAGCACCGCAGCAGGCGCCGCCGCCACCACCTTGGGGACGATGTCCCGGTAGATGCCGGCGTTCGTGTCGAGAAGCCTGAGGCGGCCTTCGGGATCGCCGCGGTCCGTGGCGCCGCCGCTCTTTTCATTCACCCCGGCAGTGAGCATCACCAGGTCCGCGCCGGCAAGCTGAGCGTAGTCACCGTCGTGCAATGCAACCTCGGGACAAAGCGGCGCGCCGTAGCGCAAATCGGCGGCGACCGCCTTGGCTCGCGCGCGGGTCCGATCGACGATGACAATTTCGCGCGCCGAGCCGCGCGTAACGAGCGCCAGCGCGCAGGCCGCGCCGACCCTGCCGGCGCCGACGATTCCAACTTTCATAGCCCAGCTTGAAACCGCGCGATTGCGCGAGGATTTCCGGCTGCGTTTCGGGCGTAACCGCTTTGAAATCGATGCGACATGCACGCCGACTCGAGCGCCACGCGCGTAACGCAGGCCGCACATTGCGTTGGTAATGCGAGCGAAATGCTCGGTTCATCGGGGGGCGCGATTCTGCGCACGTTTACAAGGAACCCAGATGAACACACCGAAGCATCGCCTCATCGCGCTTTGCGTCGCCGTCGCCCTCTCTATGAGCGCCTGTGCGCAGGACCCCGTCGTCTACGGCGCCGAGCAGTACGGCACGCCGCCGCCCGCCGCCTTCGCTGCGCAGCCTTCGGAACAGGTGCTGCAGCTCGTCGCGCCGATCGCGTTGTATCCCGACGAGCTCGTCGCGCAGGTGCTCGCCGCCTCGACCTATCCGTCCGAGATCGTGCAGGCCTCGAACTGGGTGAGCGCGAACCCGAGCCTTAAGGGCGCGCAGCTCGCGGCGGCGGTCGACTCGCAACCGTGGGATCCGAGCGTCAAGGCGCTCACGCCGTTCCCGTCGTTGCTCGACAACGCGGCGCGCAACCTCGCCTGGACCTCCGCGCTCGGCGCCGCCTACACGAGCGACGCCGGCCAAGTAATGAACGCGGTCCAGGTCCTGCGCCAGCGGGCGCAGGCGGCGGGAACGCTGCGCAGTACGTCGCAGCAGACGGTCAGCAACCAGGGCGGCACGATAGTGATCGAGCCCGCCAATCCCGCGGTGGTCTACGTGCCCGCCTACAACCCGTGGGCAGCGTACGGCCCGCCGCTCGTCGCGTACCCAGACTGGGTGGCCGTGCCGGATATCTACTATCCGGGGCCGGGCCTGTATTTCGGCTTGGGCTTGGGCATCGGCCTGTTCGGCGGCTTTGCCTGGGGCTGGCACCACTGGGGCTCCGACTGGCACCACCACGAGGTGATGCACGACCACGCCCCTTGGCGCTCGCATAGCCCGACTTTCGCGCACCTGGGACACCCTGGTCCAGGATTTCACGGCGAGCCCCATGGCTTCGAGCCCGCGCATGCGGGCGCATTCGGCGGCTTCGACCACGGCGGCATCGCGCACGGATACGCAGGGCGCGGGCATGCCAGCCTGGGTGGCGGCTTCCATGGCGGCGGAATGGCGCATGGAGGCGGCGGCTTCCACGGCGGCGGCGGCCACGGCGGCGGCGGCCATCGCTAATCGTTCATCAGACAAGGAGAGACCTAGCATGCGCAACTTGAAAATCAGCGCGATCTTCGCGCTGCTCATCGCCCTGTACGCCCAGCTCTGCGCGGCGCAGCAACCCGCGAGCGCCACCTTTGCTTCGGCCGAAGAGGCGAGCCGCGCCCTCTACCAGGCGGCTCGCAGCAACGACCAGGCTGCCCTGGCGAAGATCCTCGGCGCGGACAACGAGTTCGTGTCCGGCCAGGATCAGGCCGAGGAGCGGCGCGAGCGCGAGCAGTTCGCGCGCAAATACGACGAGATGCACCGGCTGGTGAGCGAGGCCGACGGCACCTTGGTGCTCTATGTCGGCGCGGAGAATTGGCCGTTTCCGTTTCCGCTGGTGCAGGAAAAAGCCAGCTGGCATTTCGACCCGGAGGTGGGAATGCAGGAGGTGCTGGCCCGCCGCATCGGCGAAGATGAGCTTGCCGCGATCGCAAGCGCTCGCGCCCTGGCGACCGGGAAGGCACAGGCACAGCCAAACGAAGTGCCTTTCCACGGTTACTACTTCCGCAGGCTGGCAGGCAACAAGATCGCGGCCTATCCGGCCGAGTACCGGGTGACCGGCGTCCTGAGCTTCATCGCCGGTGCCGACGGTGTCGTCTACGAAAAGGACCTCGGGCCGGACACCGTCGAAGCGGTCACGGCGATGCGCAACTCCGGCTCGACGGCGAGCTGGCAGCGTATCGAATAACCGGAGCGCATACCCTTGCCCCTGGCTCTGCTGGCGCTGGCGATCGGCGCGTTTGGCATCGGCACCACCGAATTCCTCATGATGGGCCTGCTGCCCGAGGTCGCCGCCGATTTCCAGATATCGATTCCCACCGCCGGACACCTCATCTCCGGCTATGCGCTCGGCGTCGTGTTCGGCGCGCCGCTACTCACCGCCGCGTCGGTGAGGTGGCCGCGCCGCAACGTGCTCATCGGCCTGATGGTGGTCTTCATCGCCGGCAACCTGCTCGCCGCGATGGCGTCGAGCTACGAGATGCTGCTCGTCGCTCGTGTCCTGACCGGCCTGCCCCACGGCGCCTTCTTCGGCATCGGCTCGGTGGTGGCTGCCGGCATGGTCGGTCCCGACCGGCGTGCCACGGCGATTTCGATGATGTTCGCCGGGCTCACCGTGGCGAACGTGGTGGGCGTGCCGGCCGACACGCTGCTCAGCCAGTATGTCGGCTGGCGCGCGACGTTCGGCGTGCTCGCCGTGATCGGCGTAGCGAGCGTGGCGGCCATCGCGCTCCTGGTGCCGCGGCCGGCGCAGGCGGCGCCTACGCAGCTGTCGCGGGAAATCGCCGCGTTCGGCCGCCCCCAGGTGTGGCTCGCGCTGGCGATTGGAACGCTCGGCTTCGGCGGCGTCTTCGCCGCCTACAGCTACATCGAGCCCATGATGACGAATGTCGCGGGCTACTCGCCCAAGGCGGTCGACCTGCTGCTCGCGCTCTTCGGCCTGGGCATGACCGTGGGGAACCTGGTCGGCGGCCGGCTCGCCGACCGCGCTCTCATGCCGAGCCTGTACGGAGCGCTCGGCGGCTTGGGGCTAGTGCTCGCGCTCTTCGTGGTGACTGCGCACAACCAGGTGGCGGCCGCGGTCACGATCTTCCTGATCGGCGCAACCGGCATGGCGTGCGTGCCGATCATCCAGACCCGCATCATGGAGAAAGCGCGCGGCGCTCCCACCCTGGCGGCCGCGGCGAACCATTCGGCGTTCAATCTCGCCAATGCCGCCGGCGCCTTTCTTGGCGGGCGTGCGATCGGCGCGGGTCTGGGCTGGACCTCGCCCGACTGGGTCGGCGCGATCCTCGCCGCCGGTGGATTGGCGCTCGCAGTTCTCTCCGGTGCGCTGGATCGCCGCGACGGTTCTTCGCCTGCGGCCCGAGTAAGACGCGCGGAAGTAACGACGTAAGAGAAGCGATTACAGCTGCAACCCGCGTGACACGCCCCGGAAACCGGGCGGCGCGATGGTGCCACTATGCGCTCGACAAGTCCTGATGGTCCGCTGCCGGCGCTGCTGCTTGTCCTGACCGGCGTCACCGGACTGGTCGACGCCGTCAGCTATCTCAAATTGGGGCACGTTTTCGTGGCGAACATGACCGGCAATGTCGTGTTCCTCGGCTTTGCCGTCGCCGACGCGGGCGACTTTTCGATTCCCGCATCGCTGCTGGCGATCGCCGCGTTCATGGCAGGCGCCCTCGTCGGCGGTCGGATCGCCTCCCGCGCTGGCCAGCATCGCGGCCGGCTTCTGGCATTGGCAACTTATCTGCAGATCGCGCTGGTCGGTGCTGCACTCGCCGTATCGATGGCCGGCTTCGATCTCGAGGCTGCGCTCTCGCAATACTCGCTCATCGCGCTGCTCGCCCTCGCAATGGGCGTGCAGAACGCCGCGGCGCGCCGGCTCGCGGTGCCCGATCTGACGACGACGGTGCTGACATTGACGCTGACGGGACTCGCCGCCGACTCGACTCTGGCCGGCGGGAAGAACCCTCACCCCGGCCGCCGCTTGCAGGCGACGGCCGTCATGTTCCTGGGTGCCGCCGTCGGCGCCTTTCTCGTTTTTCATGCCGGCGTTATCGCCGTGCTCGCGCTCGCGTTGGCGTTGCTCGTGGTGAACGGCATCGCGAGCTACAGGTTTCGCTCTTCGTCGGAGACATGGACGGTGGGGGCGTGAACACCTCGGCCGTTCCCGCCGGGATGGTTCTGCTGCCCGCGCAAGGTTCGGTCGCCGACGCGTGGTCGCGGCTCGAAGCCGCGATCGCCGAGCGCGGCCTCACGGTCTTTGCCCGGATCGACTTCGCGGCCGACGCCGCAGCGCTCGGGATGCACCTTCGCCCGACGCGTCTGCTGGTGTTCGGCAATCCGCGCGCCGGCACCCCGCTTCTGGCAGCGGCGCCCAGCGCGGGGATCGACCTGCCGCTGAAGGTGCTGATCTGGGAAGACGCGAAGGGCCGCGTAGCGGTGGGCTACAACAGCCCCGCCTGGATCGGCGCGCGGCACGGCGTACCGGAGGAATTGCGGGCCAGGCTGCAGGCGGTGGAGCAGCTCGCCGCCATCGCGGCGGGTGCCGCCCCCAGATAAATGGAGAGCAGTCATGGACCGAATCAGTAGATACCCGCTCAAGATCGTTGCCATTGCCGCCGGCTGTCTGAGCCTGCTTGCCGCCGAAGCGGCCTTCGGTCAGGTGCTGGAAGGCGACGCGGCCATTGGCAGCTGGCACGACGATAAGCCCGGAGTGAGGCGCCTTCTCAGGCCGCAGGATCTGCCGGCCGTTGCTAAGCCCACCTATGGCGCCGCGCAGGTCGTGCCGGTGCCGGCGGGCGCCCAGCCGCGGGTGCCGGACGGTTTCAAGGTCGAGCGGGTGACGACGGATCCGCACAAGCCGCGCGTGATTCGCGTCGCGCCGAACGGCGACCTGTTCGTCGCCAACAGCATGTTCAACTCGGTGCGCGTCCTGCGTGTTCCCGCGGGCAGCGCGAAGCCGGAGAAAGAGGCGGTCTTCGTGAGCGGCCTCAAGCAGCCGTACGGCATCGCGTTCTATCCGCTCGGGCCGAACCCTCGATGGGTCTACGTCGCGAACGCCGACGGCGTAGTCCGCTTCCCGTACAAGAACGGCGATCTCAAGGCCGGCGGGAAACCCGAACGCGTCATCGAAGGCATTCCCTCGGTGCACCACTATGGGCGGGACATCGCCTTCTCGCCGGATGGCAAGCGGCTCTACCTGTCCGTCGGTTCCGGCTCGAACGTCGCGCTCGACATGTTCCCCGAGCCGCACTGGACGATGCATCCCGAGCCGCGCAACGTCGAGGGCCTGGCGGCATGGGTCAAGCTGAAGCCGCTCGGGGCCGCGTGGGACACGGAAGAGCTGCGCGCCGATGTGCTGTCGTTCGATCCGGACGGCAAGAACATGAAGATCGTCGCGACCGGATTGCGCAACTGCCAGGGCATGACGATCCAGCCTGCGACCGGGCAGCTGTGGTGCGCCGTCAACGAGCGCGACGAGCTCGGCGACAACACGCCGTTCGAATACGCGACGCATGTCGTCGAAGGCGCCTTCTACGGCTGGCCCTGGTACTTCATCGGCGGGCACGAAGATCCGCGGCATCCAGGTCAACGGCCCGACCTCAAGGACAAGGTCACGGTCCCCGACGTGTTCATGCAGGCCCATTCGGCGCCCCTGCAGATGACGTTCTACCAGGGCGACAACTTTCCCGCCGAGTACAAGGGCAGCGCCTTCGTCACCATGCACGGGTCGTGGAACCGCAGCCAACGGACGGGATACAAGGTCGTCCGGCTCCTGTTCGACGCCGCCGGCAAGCCCACGGGTGAATACGAGGACTTCATGACCGGCTTCGTGGTCTCCGACACGCAGGTCTGGGGTCGCCCGGTCGGTGTGGCAGTGGGAAAGGACGGCTCGCTCTTCGTGACCGAAGATGGCAACGGCACGATCTGGCGCGTGAGCCGTACAAATTCAACCTTGGAGAAACAGCAATGAAGACAATCCGGAAACTGACGCTCATCGCTCTCGGCCTGATGCTCTTTGCGGCGCAGGTCTGGTCGCAGCCGGCCGCGCCGGCGCCAGCGCGTAATGTGGTGCTGGTGCATGGCGCCTGGGCGGACGGCTCGTCCTGGAGCGAGGTCATCGCGCGCCTGCAGGCGGCTGGCTTGCACGTGACTGCGGTGCAGAATCCGCTGACCTCGCTCGCCGATTCGGTCGCCGCGACGCGCCGGATCCTCGCGCTGCAGGACGGACCGACGGTGCTGGTCGCGCATTCGTGGGCCGGCACCGTCATCAGCGAAACGGGCACCGATCCCAAGGTCAGCGCGCTGGTCTACGTCGCCGCGCGCGCGCCCGACGCTGGCGAGGACTTCGTCGCGCTCTCCGGAAAATTCCCCACCATGCCGGTGCGCGCCGGCGTGCAGGAGCACGATGGCTTCACCTATCTCTCCGAAGACGCCTTTCTGCGCTATTTCGCCAATGGTGTCTCGCACGAAAAGGCGCTCGTGCTTTACGCCGAGCAGGAACCGACCGCTGCGTCTCTTTTTGGCGGGCGCACCTCGGCGGCCGCGTGGCGCTCCAAGCCGAGCTGGTACGCGGTGTCGAAGCTCGATCAGACGATTTCGCCCGACCTGGAACGGTTCCTGGCGGCACGCATGAAGGCCACTACCGTGGAATTGGAAGCGGGGCACCTTTCGCTGGTTTCCCACGCGCAGGAGATCACCGATCTGATCCTGGCCGCTGCTGGCCGGAGCCCATGAAGCGCAGGACCTTCCTCGCTACGAAGGTGCTCGCCGCCTAGGCGGGCGACGGCAAGGCGTAAAGGCGCCGTTTGCGGTACTCGATTTTCGGCGCGCGCACCTTCGGCGCCGAGGTCCTGGAGGACCGAGGCTGCGCCGCGCGAGGCGAGCTCTCCGCTTCTACCGTCTTAGGGTCCGACACGGGAAGCTGACCACGGGCATAGAGGTAGCCTGCTGCGTTTGCTGCTGCGCTCATGTTTTCTCCTTAGCTCAACTGTCCGTGCGCGGGCCGACGATCTCCAATACCGACGCCGTTTCGAAATCGCCCGGGATGACATAGCGGTGGTCTGCCGCGCTGACCGCAGCGCGCGGCATGTGGATCGGCAGGATGGGATAACCCACCAGCGCAAATGCGTTGGCAAGCAGGGTGGAGCAAATGAACCGGGTGGCGCTCTCGGCGATGCCGTTGGACGCGGGCGCACTACTCGCCTTCGGCGGCATCCCC
>DASWER010000395.1:0-2070 GCA_036394655.1 Burkholderiales bacterium | reverse complement strand
GACGCCTGCGCCGGCCTCTGGTGCGTGAACGCCGGCCATTGCCGGCCGAAGATCGTGCAGGCGATCCAGCGCCAGGCCGCGGAGATGGACTTCGCGCCGACCTTCCAGATGGGTCATCCGATCGCCTTCGAATTCGCCGAGCGCCTTGGCGCGATCGCGCCCGAAGGCTTCAAGCACGTGTTCTTCACCAACTCGGGCTCCGAGTCGGTCGACAGCGCGCTGAAGATCGCGCTCGCCTACCACCGAGCGCGCGGCGAAGCGGGTCGCTTCCGCCTCATTGGCCGCGAGCGCGGCTACCACGGCGTGAACTTCGGCGGCATCTCGGTCGGCGGCCTGAGCCACAACCGCAAGACCTTCGGACCCGGAGTTGCCGGGGTCGACCACATCCGGCACACACACGACATCGCACGCAACGCTTTCTCCCGCGGACTGCCGGCGCATGGCACCGAGCTCGCCGAAGACCTGGAGCGCCTTTGCGCGCTGCACGATCCGTCGACCATCGCCGCGGTCATCGTCGAGCCGGTCCCGGGCTCGGCGGGCGTGCTGCCGCCGCCGCGCGGCTATCTCGAGCGGCTGCGCGAGATCTGCACCAAGCACGGCATCCTGCTCATCTTCGATGAAGTGATCACGGGTTTCGGGCGGCTGGGCAAGGCGTTCGGCTCGCAGCGCCTGGGCGTGATGCCTGATCTCTTCACCACCGCCAAGGGCATGACCAACGGCGCAGTGCCGATGGGCGCGGTGTTCGTGCGCGACAGCATCTACAACGCGTTCATGCAGGGCGCCGACGGCATCGAGCTGTTCCACGGCTACACGTATTCGGGCCATCCGCTCGCGTGCGCTGCCGGCATCGGCACGCTCGACACCTACGAGGAAGAGGGGCTGCTCGAGCGCGTGGCCTCGATCGAGAAGCACTGGGAGGACGGCATCCATTCGCTCAAGGGCGAGCGCAACGTCATCGACATCCGCAACTTCGGCCTGATGGGCGCCATCGAGCTGTCACCGAAGCAGGGCGCCCCCGGCACCCGCGGCTATAACGCCCTGGTCAAGTGCTTCGAGGCCGGCGTGCTGATCCGCTATACCGGCGACACGCTCGCTTTCTCCCCGCCCCTGATCGTCGAGAAAGCACAGATCGAGCGCATCTTTGATGCAGTGCGGAAGGTGCTCCAAACGCTCGAATAAGGCGTAGGCTTTCCCTTCAAGGGGGAGGTCATGGCCAATACAGCAGAGCAGTCCTATGGCGGGTTCTGGGTCCGCGTTCTCGCGTACCTCGTCGACAGTGTCGTCTTTTTCACCGTGCTCATCCTGATCGCCGCGGGCGCTGCATTCCTCGGTGATTTCGGCGCGACGGCGGTCAGCGTGGTCGCCCTGTTCGGGCCGTTCCTGTATTGGGGCCTGATGCACGCCTCGGCGCGCCAGGCGACTTTCGGGAAATCGCTGCTTGGGCTCAAGGTCACCGATTCGGACGGCGAGCGCCTGTCGGTGGTGCGCTCGCTGGTGCGCGAAATCGCGAAAATCGTCTCGTCCATTCCGATGGGCCTCGGCTTCCTGCTCGCCGCCTTTACCGGGCGCAAGCAGGCGCTGCACGACATGCTCGTCTCCACTACGGTGGTGCGCGATAGCTCAGGGCATGTGCTGGTCGCGCTCCTCGTCGGCCTTTTCGGCTGGATCGCTCCGGCCGCGCTCGTCATGGTGCTCGGCGTCGGCCTGGTCGCCGGCATGATGGGCGGGATGGGCGCCGGAATGATGGAGCAGGCGCTGACGGATGCGCCGAAGCAGGCGATGCAAAGCCCGCCGCCCTCTCGGCCCGCGGCGCCGCCGCCCGCTGTAGCGGCCAGACCGGTCGAAGCAGTTGCACCCGCACAACCGCAAGCTGTGACGCCGCCCATTGCCGTGGAGGCGCCCGCGCCGGCCCCGAAGGTCGCTGCGGTCGAGCCCAAGCGTGCCGCAGTGGTGCCAAAGCCGGTCGCCGCCGCGCGCGCGCTCGACCTGCCGGGGCAACTGCAGGAACGCACCATTGCGCTCCCGGGAACGCTCGAGTCGCTGCCCGCGCGCAGCGGCCCGAAGTACAAC
>DASWER010000394.1:0-3175 GCA_036394655.1 Burkholderiales bacterium | reverse complement strand
TCGTTAATGACCTTTTCGCATTTCCCGCAGGCTGCTTCCCGCAGAATCAGATTGCCGCCTAGTGCCAGAGGAATGACGTGCTCGTCTCCGAAGCGTTTGACGCCGGCAGGCAGTGTCGTTGTTCCACAGTAGATGCACCGGCCGACGGGCGGGTACAAGTGATTAGCCACGACCGCTATTCATGGAACCAAACGAGTATTGGTTGACAAATATGGCGGTGAGCACGGTGAAGATTTTGCCGTGATCGGCGTCATTCGTTCGTTCACTCAATACGTTACCACCGTGAAAGACGAAAAGCCTTTCCGACGATTGGGGACTTGCCATGGACGACGCGCCATGAATCGCAAACGCCTAAGGGGACGCGACTACCCGGATACGCACGCAGATCGGGCTCGCTGCGGGCCGCGAATAATTACGACCCTGGCCCCGAACTAAACCTTGAAGGTCTCGAGCGTCTCGCGAGCGAAGAGGTCCTCGGGCTTGAGGCGGCGCTTGGAGAGGCCTTGCTCGTCGTGGTAGCGCAGGAAGGTGTCGAGCACGTGGCGGTTGGCGTCGAGGCCATAGGGCCACCAGTCCTCGCCCATTTCGCGGCGCGCTTCCTCGATATGCGCGGTGAGCCAGGGCACCATTGCGGGGAGCGCGGCGGTCTGGCGATACATTTCCATCGCGCGCTCTTTCGAGGCCACCAAGGCCTTGTATAGCGATTGCGCCACCCAGGGATTTTTTTCGTAAACGTCGCGACGGATCACCACGGTGTGCATGGTCGGGAAGATCTTGGTGCGGCGGTAATAGTCTTTCTCGGCCGCGACGTAATCGGGGAACAGGCGCTTTACATCGTCGGGGCGCTTGTGGAAGGTCGACGGGGCGCGCGCGGTGACCATGGCGTCGAGCTCGCCGTCGGCGAGCATTTGCGACAGCGTCTGGTTCGTTCCGATCGGGCGGATGCGGATGCTGGAGGGCAGATCGATCTTGAGCTTGTCGATGCGGCCGGGCTGTTCCTCGCCGCCGGAGAGGTGCTCGTAGTCGGTGACCTTGACGCCGTGGTCGTCCGACAGGATGCCGCGGATCCAGACCGGCGCGGTCATCTGGTACTCGGGCACGCCGACGCGCTTGCCCTTCAGGTCCTCGGGCTTGCGGATGCCGCTCTTCGACGAGATGAAGATGCACGAGTGGCGGAAGAAGCGCGACGGGAACGCCGGGATGGCGATGAACGGCGGGTTCTCGGTGTGCAGCGAGGCGCTGTACGAGGAGAGCGACATCTCGGAGGCGTCGAACTCGCGGCTGCGCATCATGCGGAAGAAGGTTTCCTCCACCGGCAGCGAGAGGTAGGTGAGGTCGATGCCGTCGGGGCGCACGGTGCCGTCGGCGAGGGCGCGCGTGCGGTCGTAGTCCCAGCAGGCGAACGTCATGCGGAGCTTGTTCATCGGGCCAGTATACTTTCGCGAACTAGAGGAGGATGCATGCGTTTCGTTTCGCTCTTGGCGGGGCTCGCGTTTGCCGCGACGGCATGCGCCCAGGGTTTTCCCAGCCGGCCGATGAAGATCGTGGTGCCTTACGCCCCCGGCGGCCTGCCCGACACCATCGCGCGCGTGGTCGCCGTGAAGCTCGGCGAGTCATTCGGCCAGCAGCTGGTGGTCGAGAACATGCCCGGCGCCGGCGGCATCAGCGGCGTCGGCGAGGTGGTCAAGGCGCAGCCCGACGGCTACACGCTGCTGGTCGCCGACGTTGGCCAGATCGCGATCAACCCGCATCTTTTCTCGAAGCTGCCGTACGCACCGCTCAAGGATCTGGCACCGGTCAGCATGATCGGCACCTCGGCGCTGTATCTCGTGGCGCATCCCTCGGTGCCGGTGAATTCGCTGAAGGAGCTGGTGGCGCTCGCCAAGGCGCAGCCCGGCAAGCTGAACTACGGCTCTTCCGGCATCGGCAGCATTCATCATCTCGCCACCGAGGCGCTCAAGTCCGGCTTCGGCATCGACATCGTGCACGTGCCGTACAAGGGCACCGGGCAATCGGTGCCGGCGCTGCTCGGCGGACAGGTGGCGCTGCTCTACTCGGCGCTGCCGTCGATCGCCGGCCATCTCAAGGACGGCAAGGTCAAGATGCTGGCGATCAGCACGGCGAAGCGCTCGCCGCAGACGCCCGACGTGCCGACGGTCGCCGAATCCGGCATCCCGGGCTACGACTTCGTCGCCGAGATCGGCATGCTCGCGCCGGCGGGCACGCCGCGCGAAGTGGTCAACCGGCTGGCGGGCGAGGTGGCGAAGGCGGTGAAGCAGCCCGACGTGGTGCAGCGCTTCACGCAGCTCGGCATCGAGCCGGTCGGCTCGACGCCCGAGGCCTACGCGCAGGCGAACAAGATCGACTACGAGAAGTACGCGACGATCGTCAAGGCTACGGGCGCGAAGATCGACTGAGGTTGTCGATCACGGCGAGCAGCGTGCGCTGCGCCGCCGCCCGGTCCTGGGCGCTGACGCCACGCAGGCCGATTTCGTTGACCTCTTCCGCCAGCGGCACCAGCTTCGCTCTCAGCGCGCGCCCCTTCGGCGTCAGGTGCACGTAGACGTTCTTGCGGTTATCGGAAGTCTGCGTGCGCGTGACGTAGCCAAGCTTTTCCATCTCGCGGATCGCCGCGCCGGTGGTCGGCTGCATCACCCCGGCGTCGTCCGAGAGCTCGCGCTGCGTGAGCCCGTCGCGCTCCCACAGGATGCGCAGGAACGTCCAGTGGCCGAACGACACGCCGTGCTCGGCGAGGCGCCGCTGCAGCGCGCGCACGAAGCCGCGCCACGCCTCCTTGGTCAGGTGCGCAAGCCGGTCTGGTTTGTTAATGCGATCTCCTTCTGCTCTTTTGCCGACTGCAGGATGGCGAGGCAGGCCTCGGTGGTGGCGAGCGCCCATTCGCCGTCGTGCAGCGGCGGCTTGCCTTCGACCACCGCGGCGTAGAGCTCATCGATGACCTCGGCGCGCTGCACCTTCGGCGCCGCGAGCGGCTCGAGGCGCTTTTCGCCGTCGGCATAGATCCAGACGCCGTCGGGCAGCGGCCGCAGATCGGCGCGCTCGCACGAGGCGATCAGCACGCCGAAGTGCTGGTGCAGCAGGGCAGCGGGCGCCTGAGCACGCATCTCGGCATATTTCGGGCCGCCGTAGTTGCGCGCGTTCTTCACCTGCATCTCGT
>DASWER010000393.1:0-17342 GCA_036394655.1 Burkholderiales bacterium | reverse complement strand
GAGGCGGCGGTGCGCCTGTGCTGGCGCGGCGTACGGCCGCTCAACATTCCCGTGCCGGTGCGGTACTTGAGCGCCGCCGAGGGCGGCGTGTCGCATTTCCGCTATCTGCGCGACAACCTGCTCCTCACCTGGATGCACACGCGCCTGGTGCTCGAGCTGCTCTTCGTCAGGCCATGGCGCCGTTGATGCCGATGATCTGGCCGGAGACATAGCCCGCGCCTTCGCCGGCGAGAAATGCCACCAGCTCGGCGACCTCCTCGGCAGTGCCGGCGCGCTTCATCGGCACCAGGCGCTCGATCGCGTCCTTTGAAAACGCGCCGTCGGCCATCGGCGTGGCGATGATGCCAGGCGCGACCGCGTTTACCGTGATGCCGCGGCTTGCGAGCTCGAGCGCGAGCGACTTGGTCGCGCCGTGCAGGCCGGACTTGGCGGCCGCGTAGTTGGTCTGGCCGCGGTTGCCGGTGAGCGCCGCGACCGAGGAGATGTTGACGATGCGTCCCCAGCGCGTGCCGATCATCGGCATGAGAAGCGGCTGGCTGACGTTGAAGAAGCCGTTCAGCGACACGTCGATCACGCGCCGCCACTGCTCGGCCTTCATCGCCGGCATCACGGCATCGTCATGGATGCCGGCGTTGTTGACCAGGATCTGGATCGGGCCCGCGGCGAGCAGCCGCTCGAGTGCGCCCTGCGTCGCCTGGGCATCGGTCACGTCGAACGCCACGGCCGCGCCGCCGATCTCGGCCGCGACGCGCTCGGCTTCGGCGAGGTGGCGGTTGGCGTGCACGTAGACGTGCAGTCCTTGCGCCGCGAGGCGACGGCAGATCGCCGCGCCGATCGCGCCGCTGCCGCCGGTGACGAGGGCACGCTTCACGCCTGCAGCACCACGGCGGCGCGCCCCTCGAGGAGCAGCGGCCCGCCCGCGGAGAGCGAGAAGGCATACACCACGCGCGCCTCGTCGCCCATCAGGCGCTCGGCCTGGATGAGCAGGTCGCCTTCGAGATCGTCGAGGCGCGCGACGCGGCACGTGAGCTCGCGCACGCTTGCCAGGTAGCCCGCGCTCGAAGTGCCAGCCTGCACCGTGAGCCGCCCGTGCAGCGCCATCGCCTGGGCCGCGTACTCGATGCCGCAGAGGCCGGGCAGCTCGTCGCCGCAGCGCAGCGGGTTGGCGCGATCGCGGTGCGAGCGGGCGAGGCAGCGGATGCGCTCGCCATCCCACGCGACGAGCTCATCGAGCAGGCACATGGCGCCTGCATGCGGGATCAGCGCCTCGATTTCCGCCTTGCCGGCTAGCACGGCGCCACCGCGATCGATAAATGGCTCGCCTCCAGATAACGCAGCAGGACCTGGCGCGCGCCCGCCCCGGCGAGCGCCGCGAGCAAAGGCAGGCTGCGCGCCGCAGGATTGGCGAGGCGCACCGCTTCCAGCGCGCGATCCGGCATGCCGGTCTCGCTCGCCGCGCGCGCCACGAACTCGACCTCCAGGCGGGCGAGCGTGCGCGGCGTGGCCTGCGGGGCGAGCACCAGCGCCACTGCCAGCTTCTCGCCGACCGGGCGCGCCGTGCGCAAGGGCTCGGGATACGGCTGGTCGTAGGCGATGAGCGCGACCGGCCCGTGCTCCACCGCCACCTGGGTGGCGGTTTCCAGGAGGCCGGCGGTAAAGCTCGCATCGTAGACACACAGGCTGGTGGAGGCCTCGCGGCACTGCGTGGCGATGCTCCAGTACCCGGCGGCGACGTTGTGCACCGAGTTTAGAAAGCTGGTCGGCGACACTTCGCGCTGCGGCGTGGCGAGCGTCTCGCAGATGCGATGCAGGATTTCGCCGTCGCCCGAGGACGAAGTGAACACCGCCGGCGTCGCCGCCGGATCCCGACCCGCGGCGACGAATGCTTCGCGCCCGACCGCGAGGGCGAGCTTCACCGGGATGCCCGCGCGGCGCCGCTCGGCTGGCGGCAGCAGCTCGCTCGCCGGCACGGCAGTGGGCGCATGGGCATAAGGCGCGCGGCCGGCGAGCACCTCGCGGCCCTCGCGCCAGCTCGCGAGTCCCGGCCCGAGCAAGCCCACGCCCTCGACGAACACGCGCATCAGGCGCCGGTCCCAAGCACGACGCTGCAGTTGCTGCCGCCGAAACCGAAGGAATTGGCGAGCACGCGCTGCACCGATGCGCTTTGGCTTTCCAGCAGGTAACGACTGTTCAAGGCCGGATCGAGCGTCCGGGTGTTGGCGCTGCCGGGGAGCAGGCCGTGCCGGATAGCGAGCGCCGAGATGAGCAGTCCCGTGACTCCGGCGGCGCCGAGCAGGTGGCCGGTCGCGCCCTTGTTCGAGCTGCACGGCGTGCCTGTGCCGAAGAGCTCGACCACCGCCTTGTCTTCGGCAGCGTCATTGGTGCGCGTGGCGGTGCCATGCAGGTTGATGTAGTCGATGTCGCCTGCGGCGAGGCCGGCCGAGGTGAGCGCGCGCTCCATCGCGAGCCTGGCGCCCGCGCCGTCCGGGTGCGGTGTCGACATGTGGTAGGCGTCGGAGCTCTCGCCGATGCCCAGCAGGCGCAGGTCGGATGTCCCGCTGCGCGCCCGTTCAAGCAGGGCGAAGCCCGCGCCTTCGCCGATCGAGATGCCGTCGCGCTGGGCGTCGAACGGTCGGCACGGGCCGCTGGAAGTCAGCTCGAGGGAGCGAAAGCCGTAAAGCGTGGTGAGGCACAGCGTGTCGGCACCGCCTACCACCGCCGCGTCGCACACCCCGGCGGCGATCATGCGCGCCGCGTTGCCGAACACCTTCGAGGTCGATGAGCACGCCGCGGACACCACGAAAGCCGGTCCTCGCAGCGCCAGCCGGCGGCGCACGAAGTCGGCGAGCGAGAAGCTGTTCTGCGTCTCGGCGTAGCGGTAGCCGGCGGGCAGCTTGCCCGACGCGCCGTCGCGCGAGCGATAGGCGCGTTCTGTTTCCAGAATGCCCGAGGTACTGGTGCCGAGGAACACCCCGATGCGCTCGGCGCCATGGCGCTCGCGCGCCGCGGCAACCGCCTGCGCGAAGCCGTCCTGCTCGAGCGCGAGCTGCGCCAGGCGGTTCAGGCGGCAGTCATACGATGCAAGCTCGCCACCGATCTTTGGCGCATCGAGGCCCGCGACCGGGCCGATGTAGGTGTCGAGCCGCGCGTCCTCGAAGTCGCACGGCACCAGCCCCGAGCGATTCGCGCGCAGCGCTTCGAGCGTGGCGGCGAGCCCGGCGCCCAGGCTGTTGACCAGGGTGAAGCTGCTGACGGAAAGCGGCGGCAGGCTCAAAGCGCGGAGGGCAGCGAGACCGACTTGAGCCCGCGTGCGGCGAGCTCATCGAGGAGCGCGGGCAGCACCTCGAGCACCACCGGGCTGCTGTCATGCAGGAGGAGCACGTCGCCCGCGCCAAGCCCGCGCGTAAGGCGCGCGAGCACGCGCCGCGGGTCGGCGCGCCCCGCGTCGAAGCCGCGCCGCGTCCAGGACACGTAGCGCAGGCCGCGGCGCGCGAGCACGAAATCGAGCAGCGGGCTGCGAAAGCCCGCCGGCGCGCGAAAGAAGTCCGGCGCGCGGCCGGTAAGGCGGGTTGCCACCTGCTGCGCGGCCTCGATCTCGCGGCTCATGCGCCCGATGCCGAAGCAGGCAAAGGCGTGCGAATGGCGGTAGCTGTGGTTCTCGACGCTGTGGCCGCGGCGCGCGATCTCGCGCACGATCTCTGGATGTTCGGCCGCCTTCTGGCCGACGCAGAAGAAGCTTGCCTTGGCGTCATGGCGATCCAGCCAGTCGAGAATGCCCGGTGTGATCCGCGCATCTGGGCCGTCGTCGAAAGTCAGCGAGACCTCGCGGCGCCGGGCGGCCTCGTCGGGCAGCCGGTCGATGTTCGGACCGAGGAGCCGCGCGCGCGGCAGGAATACCGCGGCGGTCAGAAGTGCGTGGTTCGTGGCGAGCATCGCGACGATCCAGGGCCACGCCGTCACATCGACCGCCAGCGCAGCCGCGCCGGCGGCGTGGATGACGAGCGATACGCTGGCGAACGGCGCCGGCCGCCACGTGCGCGGCCGGTAGTAGCTCGCGGCGACGGAGCCTTGCGTGGTCATTTTGCGAACGCCTGCGCCAGCATGAGATGCCAGAGCTCGATCCACGTCGGCCAATCATGGCCACCTTCGGCGATGCTCACGCGTGCGGCGGGCAGGCGCTGCGCGAGGAGCTCGCTCGCGCGCGCGTAGCGGTCCTGCCTGCCGTAGCCGAGAAAGACCTCCGGCAACGCGGCATCGCCGAGGGCGCCGAGCAGCTCGGGTTCGCCGTTCGCGCCGCGCAAGCCGAGAAACGGCGCGAGCAGCATCAGCTTGCCGACCGCGCGGCCATGGCGGCAGGCGTAGGCGATCGAGCCCATGCCGCCGAGCGAGATGCCGAGCAGGCAGGTCTCGGCATAGCGGCGGCGCAGCGGCCCGATGACCTCTTCCAGGCGCTCTGCAATGTCGCCGTCGAGGTAGAGATCCGCGTGCGCGTCGAGCGCGGCGACATCGAGCGCGAGGCTGCGACGGCGCACGGCAGCGATGAAGCCGTGCTCGATGAAGTCCTCCGGGCGCGCCTTCGCCGCTGGCAGCATGACCAGGAGCCGCGCGTCCGGCTGCGGCGCGCCGTCAAAGATGACGCGCATGGCGGCTGAAGACGGCGGAGAAGATGAGCGCCAGGATTGCTCCGGCGCCGACGGTAGCGCCGATGGCATGCAGCACCGGCACCCGGGAAAAAGCCAGCACGCCGAAGCCGATCACGGTGGATACGCTGGCGAAGAACAGCGAGACCAGCGTGCGTCCGCGCTCCTCGTCGGAGCGCGCCACACGGTCGAAGAACAGCGAATAGTTGGAGCCCACCGCGACGACCAGCAGCAGTCCGACGAGATGAAAAATCGACAGGCTTTGTCCGAGGACGCTCAGCAGCGCAGCGGTCGCGATCACCGCCGCGGCGAGCGGTGCCAGCACAGCGAATACGCGCCGTGGCGCCCGCAGGCTGGCGCACAGCAGCAGCACGATCGCCGCGGCGCCGGCGAGCGCATAGTGCAGCGCTTCGCTGAGGTACGAGCGGTAGAGCGCATCGGATTCGCGCTTGAGGTCGAGCAACACCGTATCCGGCAGGCTACCCAGTTCGCGCGCGACCGTGGCAGCGTCGCTCACGCCGCGCAACGGCAGCATCGCGCTCCAGCCGCCTTCGCTGCGCACCAGGAGAGAGTCCACCTTCAGCGCAAGGCTCGATCCCTCGAGCGCGCTGCGATCCATCGGCAGCATGCTCCTTGCCGCCGCCACATCCTTGAGGAAAGGCTCGAACAAACCCGGCCGGAAAGGCATGCCCTTCGCTGCCTCGCCCAGGCGCGCGCCGAGCGCTTCCGGCGGCGGCAGTGCGGCCTGCCGCGCGAGCTGCGTCTGGCGGCTGGGCAAATGCAGCGCCGGAGAATCGAAGCCCGCCAGCGCGCCTTCGCGCATGGCGTCCTGCAGCCGCGCTGCAGCGCGCTCGGCCGCCTGCAGCGCGGCTTCCTCGCTCGGTGCGTGCACCACCACGAGATGCCTGATGTCGGGGGCGCCGAGCTGCCGGCGCAGTTGCTGGTCGAGCCTCTGCTCGGCTGCGGGAATCGGACTCAGGCTCGCGAGATCGCCGGTCCAAAGCGCGCCTTGCTTGAGCGCCAGGAACACCGCCGCCGTCGCCACTGCAACCAGGACCGCGGGCGCAAGGCGCGGAGCTGCGCGCACCACGGCCAGGGCGCGGCGTGCGAAGGCATCCACAGCGGGGACGCTGAAGTCGGCCGGCATCAGGCGCGGCAGCACCGCGCGCGTGACGCCAGCCGCGACGATCAGGCCGACGATGGAGAACAGGCCGAGCTGCGCGAGCCCGGTGAATCCGGAAAAAAGCATCGCGCTGAAGCCGCAGACGGAAGTCAGTACGCCGAGGCGCAGCGTCGGCCAGAGGCGCTCGAAAGCCGCCTGCGGCGTGCTGTCCGGCGGCTTCTGCGTGAAAAGATAGATGGCGTAGTCGACGCCTTCGCCGATCAGCGTGACGCCAAAGCCGAGCGTGATGCCGTGCACCGAGCCGAACCCGAGGCTCACCGCCGCGATGCCTGCGAGCGCACCGCTCGCCACCGGCGCGAGCCCGAGGCCGAGCACGCGCACCGAGCGATAGAGCGCGAGCAACATGGCCGCGATCAGCAGCGTCGCGATAACGGAAAGCCGCCAGGCGTCGCCCTTGATGCGGCTGCGCGACAGGACTGAGAACACGCCCGGCCCGGTCACCAGCAGCCTCGCTTCGGTCTCGGGAACAGCGGCATGGATCGCGGCTAGCGCGCGTTCCTGCGCATCGATGTCGGCACCGCTGGCGCGCGTCTGCGCGACCAGCAGCGCCCGCTTGCCGTCGGGCGAAAACCAAACGCCATGCTGCGTCGCCGGGCGAGCCTGTGCGCCGAGCTGCTCGACCAGCCGCATCAGCTCGCCGCTCGGGTCGGCCGCCAGGGTGCGGCTCACCAGCATGCCGGCGGGCGAGGCGAGCAGCTCGAGGTCTTCCTCCAGGCTCTGGCGCAGTGCCGCGGCGGAAAAGCGCTCGGGCGCGACGCCCGGGCTCAGGAGATAGCGGTGCCGCCAGAGGAATTCCCGGTCGCGGGAAAAGGCGAGCGGCTCGCCGTTGTCGACCGAGGCGAAACCGGCGTCGGCGCGCAATGCGGCGGCGAGACGCTTGCTGATCGCCGCCAGCTCGGCGCTCGCGCGCCCTTCGATGCCGATCAGCACCAGGCGCGACACCACGCCCTCGCGCAGCTGCTCGACCAGCACCCGTTGCTCGGCGGTCGGGGCGCGCGGCAGGAAGGCGGACAGGTCGTTGGTGAAGCGCGTCTGGCTGATCAGCGCCGCGCAGGCGAGGATGCCGGCGAGCCAGGCGGCGATGATCCAGCGCGAGCTCATGAGGCGTCGCGCGTGATCGTCATCACCGAGCGGTCGCCGCCGGCGTCCAGCACCTCGATCGCCTCCAGCCATGCGCCGCGTCCGCCGATGCGGATCTCGCTCACCATGGACTGCATCGACGGCTCGCTCGGCCTGAGCGTCAGCCGCCAGGCGCTGCGCTCGCCCTCGAGGCGCACGTCGTAGAAGCGGTTCAGCGTTTCCAGGTCGCCGGCGAGCGTGGAGCGAATGCTTTCGACGAACGCCCAGACGGGCGGATTCTGCTCGAGGGCGTAGCTGCGCCGGCGCTTATGGTCTTCCACCGTCAGCGTGTTGCCCTCCAGTAGTAGCCGCTCGGCCCGGGGCTGAAGCGTGCGCTTCTCCAGCCGGCCGGGCGCGGTGTAGGCGAGCGTGCCGGAAAGCTCGAGCGGCGCCGACAGCGCAGCGAGGTACTTGCGCTCGACGAACCTGCCATGCGCCGACTTCACGGCGCGCAGCTCCTGCATCAGCTCGGGCAACCCCCAGCGCACCTCGCTCTGCGCCGGCGCCGCGTGCGACAGCGCGAGCGCAATGATCAGCGCGCTAACGCCAGTAGTCATAGAAGTTGAACCAGTTGTACGGCGCCAGCCTGCAATGGTGCTCGAGGCGCCGCGCGTAGCGCTCGACCCACGGCCGCACGGCGGCTTCGCGGTCGCGGCGCTCGAGCGCGATGCGCTCGGCGAACGGCTCGAGCCGGATCTCATAGTGCCGGCCGCCGCGGTACAGGCCGAAAAACAGGATCACCGGGGATTCGACCAGCCCCGCGAGCACCAGCGGGCCGAGCGGAAAGCGCGCCGGGCTGCCGAGGAAATCGCAGTCCATCGTGCGGTCGTTTTTCCAGACGCGGTCGCCCAGGATGCCGACGATCTCGCCGCGCGCGAGGCATTCGTGCACTTGCAGCAGCGATTGCGGACCACCCAGCGCGATCACCCGCTCACGCACCCCCGGTGCCACCGACTGCAGCACGCGGTTGGTTTTCGCGGCGTTGTCGAGGTGCATCAAGACGTTGACCGGACGGAAATGCTGCGCCATGCCCTGCGCGCGCAGGATCTCGAAGCTGCCGAGGTGGGAGCCAAGCAGAATGCAGCCGCGCTGCCCCGTGAGCCATTGCCGCACTTCGGTGCCCGCCTCGAGCGTCACGTCGAACTCGCCCATCTTGCCGGCGGCGAAGTAAAGGCGGTCGTGCACCACCGAGGCGAAGCTGTGGTAGTGCCGCCAGACGTCCGCCATCCGGGCGCGCCGACCGAGGACGCGATCCAGGTAGTCGCGCGACGCGCGGCGCGCGGAGAAGGCCAAAAAGTAGGCGCAGATCGGGTAGAGCAGCGCTCGCCCCGCGCGCCGGCCAAGCGCGAACGTGAGCCAGGCGATCAGGCGCATCAGCGCCTCGCTGCCGCGCTCGCGGCGCTCGATCCACTGGGGCCGCTCTACGCCGACGCCGACGTGACGGGACATTGCACTTTGCCGGAGAGCACCGTCACGCCGCCGGCTACGCAGGTGAAGGTGATGCCGCGCTGCGCGGAGCCGGAGAACTCCACGCGCAGGCGATCGCCCGGGCGGGCCGGATGCGGGAACTTGGCGGAGCGCACCTCGCAGGGCGCAAGGCGCACCCCGAGATCGGCGCCAATGGCGCGCAGCGTCTCCGCAAGCAGCAGCGCGCCTGGAATGATCGGATTTCCCGGAAAGTGCCCTTGCGCGGCCGGGTGGTCCGAAGCAAGCGCCCACTCGACGAAGGCCAACTTACCCCGCTTTCGCCGTGAGGCGCGTGCTCAGCTGATCGAGCGCGAGGCGCGGCAGCTTGCCGACGTCATTGCGCGGCAGCGACTCCACGAGGTAGAGCGGGCGCGGCAGGAAGGCCGCATCGATGCGCTGCCTCAGCGCCTCGAGGATCTGCTCTTCGCTGCAGCCCGGCGCCACCACGTACGCCGCGAGGCGCGTCAACGCCGCGCCGGCCTGCGGGATCACGAAAGCGCCGTCGCGCACGCCGGCGATGGAATTCAAGTGGTAGTTCAGGCTGGCGAGCGAGCTGCGCTTGCCGGCGATGTTGACCATGTCGCCCGTCCTGCCATGCAACAGGAACCGGCCGGCCGCGCCGAGCTCGATCACGTCGCCGAGCAGCAGCTCGGTGTCGACATGGCCGCCGCTTAGCCAGGTGCCCTTCTCGTCCTGGCGCAGCCGAAAGTGGCCGAACATCTGCCATTCGGGGCCGGCGGCCGTGCGCCGCGTCGCCACTTGTCCCGCCTCGGTGCAGCCGTAGATCTCGTGCAGCGGCGCGCGAAAACGCGTCTCGGCCTCGCTCGCCAGCTGCGGCGCAAGCGGCGCGGTGGCGCAAAGCAGGAAGTCGAGCGCGGGAAGCTCGGCCGCGCCGTCGAGCAGCGCGCGCAGGTGGATCGGCGTGGTGACCAGCGCGCGCGGCCGCGGCGTCGCCTCGAGCGCCGCGCAGACGTCGGCCGGAAAGAACGGCCGGCCGGCGTCCAGCACCAGCGCGCCCTGCAGCGCCATCAGCACGGTGGATTCCAGGCCGTACATATGCTGCGGCGGCACGGTGGCAAGGACGCTCATGCCCGGGCGCACCACGCCGCGGAAACGCTCGAGCTCGGCGAGCGCGGAGGCGACCAGCCCGCCCCAGCGCTTGGGATGCGGCTGCGGCTCGCCGGTCGAGCCCGAGGTGAACAGGATCGCCGCGATGTGGTCCGCCGGGATCCGCGGCACCGCGCCGGGCGCCTTGGCCGCGGCCGCCGCCGCCGCATCGAGCAGGTCATCGGTCAGCCGGTAGAGGTCCGCGTAGGCGCGCTGCAGGCGCTCGAGGAAGTCGGGCGTCTGGTTGGGCGGCATGAGCGTGGTCTGCCGGCGCAGCAGTGCCGCTGCAAGGCCGACGGCGAAGCGGTAGCGGTCCGAGCAAAGGTTGACGACGTAGCGGCGTTCCGGCAGCGCGACCGCGAGCCGCGTGGCGTCGGCCAGGAATTCGCGCGCCGTGACGCGCAGTCCGTCGCGGCAGGCAAACACCGCCGCCGGATCGTGGCGCAGGAGCGGCAGCGCGTGCATCAAGACACCCGCAGGTGCTTGGCGAAGGCCTGCACCGCCTGCGCGATGGTCGCTTGCGGGTAGCGGCGGTAGCGCAGCACCCGGAAAAGATAATCGCCGACGAACATCGCGGCGAGCAGCGGCAGGTTGAGCAGATTGACGAACAGCGACCAGGTGTCGAGCGAGGCATAGGCGAGCAGCAGCGCCGAGACGAGGAGCTGAACGGCGGAGAACACGCACCACGCCGCCGTCAGCCGGCGCGTATAGGCTTCCATGTTCGGCGCGAGCGAGCCGTGGAAGCGCCGCGCCGCGCCGGTGATCAGCGCCTCCCTGCCCGGCAGCAGCGTGCGGCCGAAGAGCCACAGCAGGAACGCGTAGATCGCCGCATGCGGCGCGCCGGCGAGCGGCACGAGCAGCAGCGGGTGCTGGGTATTGCTGAGCGCGAGATGCACCAGCACCTCGTAGCCGAGCGCGGCCGCCACGATGAGCGCTTTCCAGGCGCGCGCCAGCTCCATCTAGCGGGTCCGGTGCTCCTGGATGTGCTGGTTCAGCGCGCGCAGCGAGCTGAAGATCTTCGGGCTCGCCTCGTCGTCGGAGCGCAGCTTCACGCCGTACTGGCGCGAAACGGCGAGCGCGACTTCGAGCACGTCGATCGAGTCGAGCCCGAGCCCCTCGCCGAACAGCGGCGCGCTCGGCGCGATGTCCTCGGGCCGGATCTCGAGCTCGAGCGTGGCCACGATCATGCGCGCCAGCTCGAGCTCGTGCACTTCCATCGGGAACTTGTCCATGTTGCGCTTCTCCCTTGCCTTACAGGGCGCTCAGCTGCGCCCGTATCGCCTTATCCAGGTTCTGCACCCAGCCGTTGTAGTTCTTGTGAATGGTCTGGCCGTCGTAGTTGAGATTGCTGCTGTCCTTGTACTGGATGCTGTAGGCCCGCGGCGTGTAGTTCACGTCGACCACCGCCATGTGCTCGCGCAGGGTGAGCGTGCCGAGGATCTGCCCCGGCTTCACCGCCTTCATCTGCCAGCCGAGCGTGGCGCCGGCGCGGATGATTGCCTTGCCGACTTCGTCGAGCGACGGATTAGGCTTGCTCGCCGCCACCGGCATTTCCGCGACGTTGTAGACGGGCGTGTTGCGTGCGCAGGCCGCAATGGCGGCCACGCTGATGAGCGCGATCAGAAGCTTGTAGGCGGTGTTACGCATGGTGACTCTCCCTATTGAAAAGTTGTAGTTTTTACACGCGCAGTCCTCTGGAAAGATAGCACGCAAGCGCCCGGTAAGGCGCGTACCGCGCTGCCGTGTGGAAGCCCGTTCGGCGCGAATGTCGGGATAATGCAAGCCTTGCCTGCCTGCGAAGTGCTGATCATCGGCGGCGGACCCGCCGGCGCGACCGCCGCGGCGCTGCTTGCCGGGCGCGGGCGCGACGTGGTGCTGCTCGAAAAGCAGCGCCACCCGCGCTTTCATATCGGCGAATCCCTGCTGCCGCTCAACCTGCCGCTGTTTGCCGAGCTCGGGGTGGCGGCGGAGATCGAACGCATCGCGATGCCGAAATACGGCGCGGAATTCGTCTCGCCGTGGCACCCGCAGCCGATCACGTACAACTTCGCCGACGCCTGGGACAAGGGCTTTCCGTACGCCTACCAGGTACGCCGCTCGGAGTTCGACGAGATCCTGTTTCGCAACGCCGCGCGCAAGGGCGCCCGCACCGTCGAGGGCTGCCGCGCCACCGCCGTCGAGCTGGATGCCGGCGGCGCCACGGTGAGCGTGCAAAGCGATGCCGGCGAGCAGAGCTGGCGCGCGCGCTTCCTGGTCGACGCCTCGGGACGCGACACCTTCCTCGCCAACCGGCTGGAGATGAAGCGCCGCATCCGCCAGCACAACAGCGCGGCGATCTTCGGGCATTTCTCGGGGGCCGCGCGCGCCTCGGGCAAGGCCGAGGGCAACATCAGCATCTTCTGGTTCGATCACGGCTGGCTGTGGCTGATTCCGCTCGCCGGCGGCACGTCGAGCGTCGGCGCGGTGTGCTGGCCCTACTACATGAAGACTCGCAAGACCGAGCCGCGGCAGTTCCTGCTCGACACCATCGCGCTGTGTCCGGCGCTCGCCGAACGGCTCGCCAACGCGACCCTGGTTTCCCCGGTGACGGCCACCGGCAACTACTCGTACGTCGCCAAGCGCAGCACGGGATCGAATTACCTGCTGCTCGGCGATGCCTTCACGTTCATCGACCCGGTGTTTTCCACCGGCGTCTATCTCGCGATGCATAGCGCTTTCGTCGGCGCCGACACGATCGAGCGCTGCCTTGAGCGGCCGGCCGAAGCTCGCGCGGCACTCAAGGCGTTCGACCGCAGCATGCGGCGCGGCCCGCGGATTTTCTCGTGGCTCATCTACCGCGTGACCACGCCCACGCTGCGCGACATGTTTATGGATCCGTCGAACCGCTTCCGCCTGCAGGAGGCGGTGCTCTCACTGCTCGCCGGTGACGTGTTTCGCGGCACGCCGCTGCGCCTGCGCCTCGCGGTGTTCAAGCTGCTCTACTACGCGGGCAACGTCATGCAACCGCTCAGGAGTTGGCGCGCCTGGACGCGGCGCCGGCAGATCATTCAGTCCGTGTAGTTCCCAAAGAAAACGCCCCGCAGGCTCGCGCCCCGGGGCGTTTTGTACTGCAGGCAGCCGGCCTACTACGGGAAACTGAGTTGGCCGGACCCCCAATGACTAGGATTGCCCCCCAGAACTGCGGGTGGATCCGTTAGAGTCCTGCCGGCCGGTGTTGCCTTGGTCATCTCTCACAGGATCACCTCCTTTCAAAAGTTGCGAGCCTTTAGTTTATCAAACTAGTCAATGCCGACCGCGTAGCGGGTAACCAGGCCGCCCCAGCGCTCGATTTCAGCTTGTAGGAATTTCGCCTGCTCGGCCGGCGCGATCGCCAGTACTCGCCCGCCATCCTTCTCGACGCGCGCGGCGAAGTCCGCATCGCGCAACACGTCGGCGATCAGGTTCCTCAGAGTGGCAACAATCCCGATCGGCGTGGCAGCGGGCGCGAACAGCGCGAACCAGCTCTCGCCCTCGAAGTCGACGCCGCTTTCCTTGAGCGTCGGCACGCCTTCGAGCTCGCGCGTGCGCGCGGCCGACGACACGGCGTAGGCCTTCAGGCGCCCGGACTGCACGTGGTGCTTCACCGCCGAGAGGTTGTCCATCATCAGATCGATGCGGCCGGCGAGCATTTCCTGGTGCACCGCGGGCGCCGCCTTGAAGGGCACGTGGACCAGGTCGAGCCCCAGGCTTTTCACCAGGATGGTTCCCCAAACATGCTGCAGCGTGCCCAGGCCCGCCGAGCCATAGGTGAGCTTGCCCGGGCGCTCTCTCGCATACTGGACGAACTCGCCCAGCGTAGCGGGCAGATCAGGGCGCGCGACCAGCGCGAACGGATAGGCCGACAGATAGCCGAGCGGCACGAAATCGCGCAGCGGCTCGTAGGGCAGGTTCTTCACCAGCGCCTTGTTCATCACCATGTTGAAGATGCCGCCGACCAGCAGCGTATAGCCATCGGGCGCCGCCCTGGCCACGTACTCGGTGCCGACGATGCTGCCCGCGCCCGGGCGGTTCTCGACCACCACGCCCTGGCGCAGCCGCTCGCTCATCTTCTGCGCCATGTGGCGCCCGAGGATGTCGGTGCCGCCGCCCGGCCCGATCGGCACCACCAGCTTGAGCGGGCGTGCCGGATAATCCTGCGCGTTCGCAACCCCGGCGAAGAGGCACGCGATAATGACCAGCATGTGGCGCATCGGCATGGCGCTCCTGGCGGCGGCGCTCAGTGTAGGCGAGGCCTGTGCGCAAGGCTATCCGGCGCGCACGGTGCGCCTCGTGGTTCCCGCGAGCCCCGGCGGCGCGAGCGATCTCGCGGCGCGCATCCTCGCGCCGGCGCTGGCCAGCGAGCTCGGCCAGCCGTTCATCGTCGAGAACCGCGTCACCTCGGGCGGCATCATGGCGACACAACAGGTCGCCGAGTCGCCGCCGGACGGGCACATGCTGCTGGTCACCTTCGATACCTTCGCGGTCAACCGCTTCGTGTTCAAGGAGCTGAAATGGGACCCGCTGCGCGATTTCGCGCCGGTCATGCAGATCTGCCGCTTTCCGCAGGTGCTGGTGGTGCACCCGAGCCTCGGCGTGAAGTCGGTGAAGGAATTCGTCGCGCTCGCCAAGGACAAGGGCGCGAGCCTCAACTATGGCTCGGCCGGCCCGGCCTCGTCGAGCCGGCTCGCGTACGAGCTGTTCAAGGACATGGCGGGTATCGACACCGTGCCGATCCACTATCGCGGCGGCGGGCCGGCGATGCAGGACCTGGTGTCGGGCCAGGTGCAGGTGATGCTGATCCAGGGCGGCGGCGCGATTGCGCAGTACGTGAAAGCGGGCAGGCTGGTCGCGCTTGCCGTGAGCACCGCCGAGCGCTCCAAGTACTATCCCGGGCTGCCGAGCATTGGCGAGACCTACCCCGGATTCGATTCGGCGTCCTGGGGCGCGATGTTCGCGCCGGCCGCGACGCCGAAGCCGGTGCTCGAGCGGCTGCACGGCGCGCTTGCGAAGCTGCTCGCCGAGCCGGCGGTGCGCGAGCGGCTGGAAGCGCAGAGCTGCGAGATCATCGGCGGCACGCCCGAGGCGCTCACCGAGTTGGTGAAAGCCGAACAGGCGAAGTGGGGCCCGATCATTCGCGAAAAAAACATCACGGTGGACTGACATGGCCGAGCGTCGTTACGCAGATTTGCATGAGCACCTGAAGGCGCTGGAGGCTGCGGGCCTGCTGATCCGCGTCGAGCGTCCGATCAACAAGGACACCGAGATGCATCCGCTGGTGCGCTGGCAGTTCCGCGGCGGTATCGCCGAGAAGGACCGCAAGGCGTTTCTGTTCACCAACGTCACCGACAGCAAGGGCCGCAAGTACGACATCCCGGTGGTGGTTGGCGCGCTCGCCGCGAACCGCGAGATCTATCGCATCGGCATGGGCTGCCCGCTCGACAAGATCAACGAGGTGTGGACGCGTGCGATTGCCAATCCGATCGCGCCGAAAATTGTCACCGAGGCGCCGTGCCACGACATCGTCATCCAGGGAGCAGAGCTGGACCGCGCGGGCCGAGCGCTTGATGCGATCCCCTTGCCGATCTCGACGCCCGGCTGGGACATCGCGCCGTACACGACGCTGTCGCAATACATCACGCGCGACCCCGAGAGCGGCGTGCAGAACATGGGCATCTACCGCGGCCAGCTCAAGGCGCCGCGGCGCCTGGGGATGAATCCCTCGCTCGAGCTGCGCCCGGGCATCTATACCCACTGGCAGAAGGCAAAGAAGAAGCGCCAGAAGCTCGCCGCCGCGGTGGTGCTCGGCGCGCCGCCGTGCGTCGCCTTCACCTCGGCGCAGAAGGTGCCCGAAAGCATCGATGAGCTGCATGTGGCGGGCGGATTGGTCGGCGGCCCGATCAACGTGGTGAAGGCGAAGACCGTCGATCTGCTGGTGCCGGCGGAGTCGGAGATCGTGGTCGAGGGCTGGATCGATACCGAATACCTCGAGCCCGAGGCGCCGTTCGGCGAGTCCCATGGGCATGTCAACCTCCAGGAGTACAACGCCTTCATGGAAGTCACGTGCATCACGCGGCGCAAGGATGCGATCCTGACTTCCATCATCTCGCAGGTGACGCCGAGCGAGTCGAGCCTGATCAAGCGCGTGGCGCTCGAGCCGCTGTACCTGCAGCACCTGCGCCAGGGGCTCGGCATCCAGGGCGTGAAGCGCGTGTCGATGCACGAGCCGCTGACCAATCTGCGCAAGGTGGTCGTCCTGGTGCTCGAGCGCAACATGCCGCACACCGAAGTCTGGCGCGCGCTGTACGGCGCGGCGGCCTGGAATCGCGCCGCCGGCAAGTACGTGATCGCGGTGAACGACGACATCGATCCCGACAATGCCGACGCGCTGTTCTGGGCGATGTCGTATCGCGCCAATCCGGCGCTCGACCTGCAGATCCTGCCGCACCGCGACCAGGGCCACGGTCCGCGCAGCCAGCGCAACAACGGCGAAGATGCCTCGGTGCTGATCGACGCCACGATGAAGGAAGACTTTCCGCCGATCTCGCTGCCGAAGCGCGAATACATGGAGCGTGCGCGCGTGATCTGGGAAGAGCTCGGCCTGCCGCAGCTCAAGCCCGAAACGCCGTGGTTCGGCTACAGCCTGGGCGACTGGCCCGAAGAGCTCGAGCGCGCCGCCGAGGCCGCGGTCAGGGGCGATTACTTCCAGACCGGCGAGCAGCTGATCTCGCGCCGCCGCAAGGACGTGACGATGAACACTGAGGTCGAGCGGCATACCGGCGGCAAGGCCGAGTCAGACGAATGAGGCGGCTCGCCGCCGTTTTGCTGCTCGCGATCGCCGAGGTCCAAGCCCAGCCCGCCGGCCTGCCGACGCGCGACGGCCTGCCGACGCTCGCGCCGATCCTCGAGAAGGTGACGCCGGCGGTGGTGAACATCGCCGTGCTGCAGAAGAGCCCGGAGGAGCAGAACCCGCTCTTGCGCGACCCGTTTTTCCGCCGCTTCTTCGGCGGGCCGCAGCAATCGGAGCCGCAGGTGGCGGCAGGCTCGGGCGTGATCGTCGACGCGAAGAACGGCTATGTCATCACCAATGCGCACGTGGTCAAGGACGCGCGCGAGATCCTCGTCACCCTGCGCGACAACCGCCGCCTGCCGGCCACGCTGGTCGGCGCCGATCCCGGCACCGATGTCGCGGTGGTCAAGGTCGAGCCCAACCGGCTCTCCGACATCAAGTTCGGCGACTCGGACAACCTGCAGGTCGGCGATTTCGTGATCGCCATCGGCAATCCCTTCGGCATCGGCCAGACCGCCACCTCGGGCATCGTCTCGGCGCTTGGGCGCAGCGGCCTCTCGGTGGAAGGCTATGAGCATTTCATCCAGACGGACGCGTCCATCAACCCCGGAAATTCCGGCGGCGCCCTCGTCAACCTGAAGGGCGAGCTGATCGGCATCAACACCGCGATCATCGGTCCGGCGAATGTCGGCATCGGCTTCGCCGTGCCCTCGGTGCTGGCACGCGCGGTGATGGACCAGCTGATCCGCTTCGGCGAGGTCAAGCGCGGCAGGCTTGGCATCGCGATGCAGGCCGTGGTCGGTGGTGCCGACGGCGCACTGATTGCCGAAGTCGAGCCGAACTCGCCTGCTGCGGCCGCGGGCTTGCGCAAGGGGGATGTGGTCACCGCGCTGAACGGCCATCCGGTGCGCGGCCCGGCCGAGCTGCGCGCAAGGCTCGGCGTGGTGCCGGCGGGAGAAACCGTCGAGCTCAAGCTCGAGCGCGACAAGGAAACGCAGGTCATCAAGGCGCGCGTCGCGGA
>DASWER010000392.1:0-4560 GCA_036394655.1 Burkholderiales bacterium | reverse complement strand
CTACGGCGGCAAAGGCGTCCTCAAGGCGGTGGAGTACGTGAACACCGAGATCTCGGAAGCGGTGGTCGGCCTCGACGCGGTCGAGCAGACCTTCATCGACCGCACGCTGATCGACCTCGACGGCACCGACAACAAGTCGCGGCTCGGAGCGAATGCATTGCTTGCGGTCTCCATGGCGGCGGCCAAGGCCGCGGCCGAGGAATCCGGCCTGCCGCTGTACCGCTACTTCGGCGGCTCCGGCGCGATGCGCATGCCGGTGCCGATGATGAACGTGATCAACGGCGGTGCGCACGCCAACAACCGGCTCGACATGCAGGAGATGATGATCGTGCCGGTCGGCGCGCAGTCGTTCCGCGAAGCGCTGCGCTGCGGCTCCGAGATTTTCCATGCGCTCAAAAAGATCATCGACGACAAGGGCATGCCCACTGCGGTCGGCGATGAAGGCGGCTTCGCGCCGGATGCGAAGAGCCACGCGGCAGCGCTGGATATGCTGGTCGAGGCGATCGGCAAGGCCGGCTACAGCGCGGGACAGGATGTGATGCTGGCGCTCGATTGCGCGGCGTCGGAGTTTTTCAAGGACGGGCGCTACGTGCTCGAGTCCGAGGGCGAGCGCTACACGCCGGCCGAGTTCGCCGGGTACCTGGAGCAGCTCACCGCGCGCTACCCCATCGTCTCGATCGAGGACGGGATGGCGGAGAACGACTGGGAAGGCTGGAAGGCGCTCACCGGGCGGCTGGGGAAGAAGCTGCAGCTGGTGGGCGACGATCTGTTCGTCACCAACACCAAGATCCTGCGCGAAGGCATCGGCCAGGGCGTGGCCAACGCGATCCTCATCAAGGTGAACCAGATCGGCACGCTCACCGAGACCTTCGCCGCGATCGAGCTCGCCAAGCGCGCGGGCTATGGCACGGTGATCTCGCACCGCTCGGGGGAGACGGAAGACACCACCATCGCCGACATCGCGGTCGGCACCAACGCGCTGCAGATCAAGACCGGATCGCTGTCGCGTTCCGATCGCGTCGCCAAGTACAACCAGCTCCTGCGTATCGAGGAAGACCTCGGCGAGTCGGTGAGCTATCCGGGACGCGAGGCCTTCGCCCAGCTCAGATGAGAATCCTTGCCGTCGCCCTCGGCGCGTTCATCCTCCTGATCCAGTACCCGCTGTGGCTCGGCAAGGGCGGGTGGCTGCGCGCCTGGGACGTCGATCACCAGGTCGTGGCGGCGAAGGCGAAGAACGGCGCGTTCGAGCAGCGCAACACCGCGCTCGCCGCCGAGGTGAAGGATCTAAAGACCGGCACCGAGGCGATCGAGGAGCGCGCTCGCTACGAGCTCGGCATGACGCGCCCCGACGAAGTCTTCTTCCAATACCCCGACCCCTCAGCGCCTAAAGAGCATGTAAAGGCTCAGTAGCCGGGTCGTCATCGCGAAGAGCTGGCGCGAGCCGACGAGCGCTACTGCGCCAACGGCCAGGCTCGCGACAAAGGAATGCCGCCGCACCGTCGCCACTATGCGGTCGAGCGCCGCCGCCTTGCGCAGCAGCGGCGCGGCGTTGGCGACCAGCGCACTGCGCTGCGCCGCCGAGCGTTCCAGGAGCTCCTGGCGCCGCCGCGCCAGTTCCTGCTGGTGGCCGTTCACGGCTTGATCGCGTCCAGGTCGCGCTGCAGCTCGGAGAGCGTGGCGTCGAAGGCGCGCGGCTTTGCACCGGCGGCGCGATGAATTTGCCAGGCGACGATGCCGCCGGCCAGAAAGAAGAACAGCGCGACGCCGACCGTTGCCACCACGCGATGTGCCTCGCTCACGCTCAGGATCAAGGCAGCCGCGCCGAACGCCAGGCCGAGGGCGGCGAGCACCAGCACCGCCAGGCCGCCGAGAACCGTGGCCGCGAGCCGCGCCAGCTCCTCGCGCAGCTCGGTGCCGAAGAGCTCGAAGCGGGTGCGCCCGAGGTCGAGCAGCCCGGCGAGCAGGTTCTGCGCCGATTCCAGCAGGCTGGCGCTCATTTGCGCGCCAGCAGGATGCCGACGAGCAAGCCGATGCCCGCGGCGATGCCGACCGCCGCCCAGGGATGCTCGCGCACCTGGGCATCGAGCTGGCGCCCGGTGCCCTCCAGGCGCTCGCGCGCGTTGCGCAGCGATTCCTCGGCGCGCTCGCGCACTTCCTGCACTCGCGGCCCGGCCTGGTCGGCGGTGGCGCGCAGCAGCTCTTCGGCGTCGGCGATCATGGCACGCAGATCGTCCATCAGGTTTTTGCTGGTTTCCATGCGATCTCCTGGGGAATGCCTCAATCCATAACATCAGGTTCGAAAAATAGCCACTGAATCTCGGGGAACTCGGCGCGCATCGCCGCCTCGCAGCGGTTGATGTCTTCCACCAGCTGAAGGGCGCTCGCGCCCTTCATGCGCGCCTTGACCGCCACCATCAGCGAAGTGCCGAGCTGCAGCGTCAGCATGCGGTAAAGGTGGTCGATCTCCTCGCGGCGCTCGAGG
Organism: Burkholderiales bacterium; assembly: GCA_036394655.1. Classification (GTDB taxonomy): domain Bacteria; phylum Pseudomonadota; class Gammaproteobacteria; order Burkholderiales; family SG8-39; genus SCGC-AG-212-J23. The sequence goes on along the minus strand of DASWER010000392.1, from coordinate 2,078 downwards.
AATTCGCGCATGCGCGCCACCACCTCCGGATCGGCGCTGCGGCCGATCAGCAGACCTTTGATCTGGACCGCGATGCCGATCGCGACCACGATCAGCACCACGCCGATGGCGATCGAACCGAGCGCGTCCCAGATCGCATCGCCGGTGAAGATGGCGACCAGCACCGCGGCGAGCGCCAGCGCCAGGCCGACAAGCGCGGCGACGTCCTCGCCGAGAATCACGACCAGCTCGCTTTGCCGCGTTTCGCGCAGCCACGTCGTGAGCGAGCGTTGGCCGCGCGCTTTTTTCACTTCCTGCAGGCAGGCGCGCAGCGACACCGACTCGGCCACCAGCCCGAACGCGAGGACCGCCACCGCCACCCAGGGATAGCTGAGCGGCTGCGGCGCGGCGAGCTTGTGCCAGCCCTCGTAGACCGAGAACAGGCCGCCAAGCGCGAACAGCACCAGCGCAACGATGAACGACCAGAAGAAGATCGCCTTGCCCCAGCCCAGCGGGTAGTCCGCCGACGGCGGGCGCCTGGCCTGCTTCATCCCCCAGAGCAGCAAGCCCTGGTTGCCGCTGTCGGCGAAGGAGTGGATCGCCTCGGCGAGCATCGCGCTCGAGCCGGTGGCGATCGCGGCGCCGGTCTTCGCCGCGGCGATAGCGAGATTCGCGCCCAGCGCGTAGAAGATGGTGCGGGAGGAGTCGGCTTTCATAGGGTCTAACGTCCGGGTCTATACTATTTCAATGAAACTTTCGACGGCACAAATTGCCCAGTTCGACCGCGAGGGCTATCTCTTCTTCCCGTCGCTTTTCACTCCGGCAGAAATCAAGACGCTGACCGACGAAGTGCCTGCGCTCTACGAGCAGCGCCGGCCCGAGAACGTGCGCGAGAAGACCGGCGACGTGGTGCGCACCAACTTCGCGGCGCATCTCTACAGCACTCCGTTCGCCAAGCTCGCGCGCCATCCGCGCATGGTCGAGCCGATCAGGCAGATCTACGGCGAAGACGTCTACATGCATCAGTTCAAGATCAACGGCAAGCAGGCCTTCGACGGCGATGTCTGGCAGTGGCACCAGGACTACGGCACCTGGCGCGCCGACGACCAGATGCCCGAAGCGCGCGCCATGAACGTCGCGATCTTCCTCGACGAGGTGAACGAGTACAACGGGCCGCTGATGTTCATCCCCGGCAGCCACAAGCTCGGCGTGCTCGACGCGCAGCACGATACCGCGACGACCAGCTATCCGCTCTGGGTGATCAACCACGACAGCATCCGCAAGCTGGTCGAGCGCGGCGGCATCGTCGCGCCGAAGGGCGCGCCGGGATCGATGATCCTGTTCCACGGCTGCCTGGTGCACGCCTCGACCTCGAACCTCTCACCGTGGAACCGCGTCAGCGTCTATTTGTCGCTATGCGCGGTCTCGAACCACATCCGGCGCTTCAAGCGCCCGGGCTACATCGCGCACCGCGACTTCACCCCGATCCAGGTCCTGCCCGACGATTGCCTGCTCAAGCACTACGACGTCTCGCTCCCCTGGAAGGACGGCACGCCGCCGGAGGAGCTGCAGGGCGTGCTCAAAGCCGCCTGAAAAGGGGTCAGAGCAATTTTCCTGAAACAAATCGAATCCGCTTTGTAACGAATAAATTGCTCTGATCCCTTTATGAACTTGTATTCGAAGCTGCAGGAGCGCAAAGACAATCCGCTGCGCATCGGGCTGATCGGTGCGGGCAAGTTCGCGGCGATGTATCTGGCGCAGGTGCCGAAGACGCCGGGAATCCATCTCGTCGGCATCGCTGATCTCGCGCCGGCGAATGCCAAAGAAAATCTGACGCGCGTCGGCTGGAAGGCCGATACATTCTCCGCCGCTTCGCTGGACGTGGCGCTGAAGCAGAAGAGCACGCACCTCGGCGACGACTGGCGCGCGCTGGTGGCGCATCCGGGAATCGATATCGTGATCGAAGCGACCGGCAATCCGATCGCGGCGGTCGAGCACGCGCTCGCGGCGGTCGAGCACGGCAAGCACGTCGTGATGGTGACGGTCGAGGCCGATGCCTTCTGTGGCCCGCTGCTCGCGCGCAAGGCTGCCGAGGCGGG
>DASWER010000391.1:0-4308 GCA_036394655.1 Burkholderiales bacterium | reverse complement strand
GCGGCGAAAGCGCAGACGTTGTCGTCCCTGGCGTGCTCGGCGACGTCGATGTAGAAATTCTGCGCGCGCCGCTCGGTGGAAAGCGCGAGCTTGAGCGCGTCGCGTGCGCTCGCCGGCGCGTTGACCCGGTCGGCGTCGGGCCCGAGGTAGTGCCAGGCGTATTCCCAGCCGGCGAGCTGCGGCATCTCGCGCTCGGCGGTGCCCAGCGCAAGGGCTTGGTACTGCTCCTGCTCCTCGCGGCCGATCTTCTCGAACTCGTCGGCGATGTAGTCGAGCCCGACGTCGCGCATGAAGCGCTCGAGCTCGACGAAGCGCTTGAACGCCTCGCGCTCGAGCGCCAGCGAATGCGCGTAGAGATCGATCAGGGTTTGCGGCAGTAGTCTCTGGCCCATGGCTGTGCGGTTTTCCTCTGTCGTAAAGGTAGCGTCAGGGAAGTTACGCACGACTAGGGCGCAGAGTGCCCGACCATGGCCCACAGAGAATGTCGCCGCGATTGTTAAACGAATTGCTACGGCGCCTTGATGCCCGCCTCTCGGATCACCCGGCCCCACTTCTCCTTCTCGGCGCGCACGAAGGCGGCGAACTCCTCGGGCGTGTCGGCCGCGGCATAGGAGCCGCCGGCGCGCAACTGCTCGCGGATCTCGGGCGCGTTGTAGGCGCGCACCAGCTCACGGTGCAGCGCCTGCACGACGGCGCTCGGCGTGCCCGCCGGGACGAAGATGCCGTTCCACACCACCGCCTCGAGCCCGGGCACGCCGGCCTGCGCCGCTGTGGGCACCTCGGGCAGGATGGCGAGGCGTTCGCGCGCGGTCACCGCGAGCACGCGCAGCCTTCCCGCCTTGACCGCCGCGAGCACCACCTGCGGCACGATGAACGCGCTCATCACCTGGCCGCTCTGCAGGTCCGGGATCTCGGAGTTCACGCCTTTGTACGGCACTTCCAGGAGGCGCGCGCCCCACTCGGTCTTCAGCCACTCACCCAGCAGGTGGCTCAGGCTGCCGGGCCCATGCGAGGCATAGCTCACCGAGTCGGGCTTGGCTCTCGCCTCCTCGAGCAGCTCCCTCAGCGTCTGCGCCGGGACGCCGGGATGCACCACGATGATGTACGGCGTCATCGAGAAGCGCGACACCGGCGCGAGCTCGATCCCGAGCCGGCAGCACGGGTCCGGGCTGAGCGCATCCGCCACCGCGTTATTGATGAGCGCGAGGAACAGCGTGTGCCCATCGGGCGGCGCCTTCGCCGCCTCGCGCGCGGCGATGACGCCGTTCGCTCCCGGCCGGTTCTCGACGATCACCGGCTGGCCGAAAGCCTCCGACAGCTTGCTCGCGATCTGGCGGGCACGGATGTCGGGCGAGCTTCCCGCGACCGAAGGAACCAGGATCCTGATCGGACGGCTGGGGAAGCCCTGTGCGCCGGCGACGGCGCTCGACAATAACGCCAGGAGCAGAACGAGCTTTGACAGGGCCCGGACTGGCAATTCGATATCCTCCCGGGCATCATAGCTTCACGCAGGGAGGCGTGTGCAATACGAGAAACTCGGGCGCTATCGCATCGTCGCCGAGCTGGGGCGCGGCGCGATGGGAGCGGTGTACCGCGCGCTAGATCCGCTGATCGAGCGCGAAGTGGCGATCAAGACGCTGCTGCCGGAGCTGCCGCCCGAGATCCTGGACGAGGTGCGCGAGCGCTTCCTGCGCGAAGCGCGCTCGGCCGGCCGCCTCAACCATCCGAATATCGTCACTATCTTCGACGTCGGCGAGGACGCCGGCGTGGCCTACATCGCGATGGAGCTGCTCGAGGGACGCTCGCTGCAAGAGATGCTGCGCAAGCAGCCGCGCCCCGCGCTCGCCACGGCCGCGGAGATCACCGCCCAGGTGGCCGACGCGCTCGACCACGCGCAGCAGTACCGCATCGTCCACCGCGACATCAAGCCGGCCAATGTGATGGTCGCGGCCTCGGGCCGCTGCAAGCTCACCGACTTCGGCATCGCCTACGTGCCGACCTCGAGCATGACGCAGACCGGGGCCGCGCTCGGCTCGCCGAAATACATGTCGCCCGAGCAGGTAGCGGGGGTGCCGGTCGACGGCCGCGCCGACCTCTTCTCGCTCGGCGTCGTGCTGTATGAAATGCTGACGGGCCGCAACCCGTTCGTGCGCGAGGGCGACACGACGCCGCTGCCGGTGATGCATCGCATCTCGGTGGAGCCGCATCCGCGGGTGCGCGCGCTCGACCCGGCGATCCCGGCGGCGTTCGAGCGCATCGTCGACCGAGCGCTCGCCAAGAAGCCGCAGGACCGCTACGCGCGCGCCGCCGAGATGGCGGAGGAGCTGCGGCGCGCAGCGCGCGAGGCGACCGCCGTCGGCACCGCGTACGACAAGACGACGAAGGTCGAGGCGGTGCGCGATCAGCTGCTCGACGACCTCGACGCCTTCTCGCGGCGCGTCGACGAAGAGCAGCAGGCGCAGCTGCGCGCGGCGGAGGCCGAGCGCCAGCGCCACGAGCAGGAGCGCTCGGCCGCCGAGGCGGCGCGCAAGCGTGCAGCGGAGCAGCCACGGGCAGCGCCGACGCCCGCTGAAGCGGCGCGCCGCCCAAGTGCGCTCGACGCGCTGCGCAAGCAGGCCGAGACGAAAACGGTGCGCCGCGAGGATCCGGCCGTGGCGCGCGCCAAGGCGGTGGCGGCGCTCGACACGGAGCTGCGCGCGGCATACCAGTACCTCGCCCAGGTGATCGCCGAGGTGAACTCGGTCAAGCCCCAGGCGAGCGGTCCTTACGACGTCCTCTACATCGGCCGCGTGCCGGTCTCGCTCTCGGACGGCTGGATCGACAGCCGGCCGCGGCGCATCGACGGCCGGGAGTGCTGCGATCGCGTGTACCTGCGCTATCGGGTGAACCCCGAGCCGCCGGCGCGGGTGACGATCTTCGGCGCCGATATCGTGCGCTGCGAACAGCTGCTGAAGTCGCTTGGCGCCGACTACGCCATGCAGGTGGAGGCGCGCACCGACTTCGGCGAGCCCCGGCGCGCGACTTTCACCGTGAACGGCAAGCTGGCTTGCGAGCTGGAGCTCCAGGCCGACTACGGGGCGCTGGCCGTCGGCGTCGAGCTCGTCAACGTGCGCCGCCCCGGCAAGCGCAGCTTCCGGATCGGCGCCGACCGGTTCAAGGACGTGGGCGACGAGCTCGCACGCTATATCCTCGGCGTCGACGACGAGTTCGAGCGCTTCCTCGCCTGACGCGCGGTTATTGGGCTAGGTAGCTGCGCGCCAGCGTCAGCTCGGGTCTAGCCTCGCCCTTGCCGGCGACTTGCACCAGGCGCGTGTAGTAGCGCCGCGCCGCCTTGCCGTCGCCGGACATCTCGGCCGCCAGAGCCGCGCCGTAGAGGCCGCGGAAGCGATCCGGTTCGCGCTTCTGCGATTGCTCGTATTCCTTGAGCGCATCTGCCGGGCGCTTCACCTCCATCAAGAGGTCGCCGAGCTGCTCGCGCGCCGGCAGGATGCGTCCCGGCGTCACCGGGTGCTTCTCGTTCTTGTCCTCGAGATCGGCCGCCTCGCGCAGCAGGCCGACTGCGGCGTCGCTGCCGCCTTCGGCGAACGCGACCCAGCCGGCAGCGGCGAGGCGCATCACCTCGGCCTCGGTCGCCCAGTAGTCGTTCTTCGCCGCGCGCAGTGCATCGCGCTTCTGTGTGATCTGCTCGAGATCGGCCTTGGCCGAGGCGGCATCGCCGCTGCGCGCGGCGCCGATCGCACGCGCAAGATGCGTCATCGCCTCGGTGAAGGGGAACTTGCTCTGTGCCGGCTGCAGCTGCGCCGCTTCGCGCCATGCACCGCGCTCCAGGGCCAGGCGCGCTGGCATTGCCGCCTGGGGATACGGCCCGACGAACCGCGGCGTCGACGGGGTTATGCGCAGGGCTTCTTCGTAGGTCTTGCGCGCCTCGCCGTCGCGGCCGAGCTGCAGGCTGGCGTAGACGATGTAGTCCATCGCGTGCAGGGCGTCATCGCCTTCCTTGCCCTTCAGCGCCACGTCCGCCGATCGGCGGTTGGTGCTCACCGAATCCTGCCACGCCCCGACCCGCGTAAAGATGTGCGAAGGCATATGCAGCGCATGCGGCGCGTCGGGCGCGATGCCGGCGTAACGCCTGGCCGAGGGCACCCCTTTCTGCGCGATCGGCGGGGCGTCATAGCTGTGGATCAGGTAGTGCGCCACGCCCGGATGGTTCGGATACTTCGCGAACTGCTTCTCGAGGATCGCCGCCGCCTTGAGGGAATTCGAGTAGGTCTGGTCCGAGGCCTGCTGGATGGCGATCAGGTAGAGCGC